>CAZSHQ010000035.1:0-9048 GCA_964606995.1 uncultured Dehalococcoidia bacterium
CAGGGCAGCCGCCGCCCGATTGGCCAGCTCCGAATAGGGCGGCTTGCGATAGGGCGCCCCGTAATCAGCCTGGACGACCGGACGCAGCGCAACATCGCCGCGACCGGCTAGCTCCAAGACCCGCTGGGCCCACTGGTAGCGAGAGCAGCAGCCGCTATTGGTCAGGTGATAGATGCCGTAGGTCGGCTGTCCGATGAGCGCAACGACGGCCTGGGCCAAGTCGCGGGCCCAGGTGGGGGAAGCGACCTCGTCGGTCACAAAGCGCAGCTCGCCGTCGCTGGCAGCGGCCTGCAGAACCTTGGAGGGGAAGTTGTTGCCCCCGGCGGCGTACAGCCAGGCGGTGCGCACGATGTAGAAGCGCTGAAGGATGGATTGCACGTATCGCTCGCCCGCCAGCTTGGAGCGGCCGTAGGCGTTGATGGGCTTGGGCTCGTCGGATTCCAGGTAAGCCTCACCCTTCTGGCCATCGAAGACCTCGTTGGTGCTCACGTAAAGCATGGCGGCATCGCTCTCGCGACAGGCAAGGGCCACCTGACGGGTGCCCTCACCGTTCACCTGCGTGGCCAGCTCAGGGTGGGCCTCGCAGCCTGCCGTATCGGTGTAGGCGGCGGCATGAATGACCACCTGCGGCCGAAACTGATCGACGGCCCGCTCGACCGCCGCCGCATCGGTGACGTCCAGCTCCGGGAGGTCCTGGGCCAACACCGTCTGCGCGGATAGCGCCTGCTGGAGCTCGCGGCCTAGCTGGCCGCGGCCGCCGGTGACGAGAATTCGCACGCCGCCACCCCCTCAGCCCATCTTGATGGCCCAATCGTAAGGGATCTGGTCCGTATCCCAGGGAAGTCGATACTCGTCCGGCTCCTGTGGGTCGTAGGGCTCAGTGGGGAAGTTAATGAGGAGGGAGGGATCGGTGCCCACCGTCTTGTAGCCGTGCATGACCCCCATCGGGATCTTCAGCAGGATGTTGTTCTGCTCTCCCAGGAAGAACTCGTCCACCTGCCCCTGGGTAGGAGAACCCTCGCGAGCGTCGTAGAGGGCCGCCTTGACCATGCCCTTGACCACAACGAAGTGGTCGTCCTGCTTCTTGTGGTAGTGCCAGCCCCGCACCACGCCCGGATAGTTCAAGGCCACGTAGGCCTGACCGAACTTGCGGAAGATGGCATCATCGCAGCGCACAAGCTCCATCAGGTAGCCCCGCTCGTCCGCATGCTTGGTAAGCTGCTTGATCTCCACGCCCTCGATCATCCTTCTCCCTCCCGGCGAGCGGCCGCCTCCAGCCGCCACCCGTACTGGCGCTGGTAGTAGTTCCGATAGGCACCTGAACGCGCCTTCTGCCACCACGACTCGTTTTCGCCATACCAGGCGACCGTCTTGGCCAGGGCCTCCTCGAAGCCACGCCGTGGCGACCAGCCCAGGGCCCTTATCTTCGACCAGTCCAGACTGTAGCGCCTATCGTGCCCCGGGCGATCCTCCACCCGGCGAACCAGGCTGCGCGGCTTGCCCAGCAGCGCCAGGATGGCCTCGGCCACCTGGATGTTCTGGCGGTAGTTGTCGGCAGCGATGTTGTACACCTCCCCCGGCGTCCCTTCGTGCAGGAGCAGGTCGAGGGCCTCGCAGTGGTCGTCCACGAAAAGCCAATCGCGCACCTGGCGGCCGTCGCCATACAGAGGCAGAGGCTCATCGCGCAGGGCGTTAGTGATAAACAGAGGGATCATCTTCTCCGGGTACTGGCAGGGCCCCATGGTGTTGACGCCGCGGCTGACAATGACCGGCAGGCCGTAGGAGGCGAAGAAGGCCAGGCAGAGCATATCGGCGGCCGCCTTGCTGGCGGCGTAGGGGTTGCGGGGCTGAAGCGGGTCCGTTTCGCTAGACGAGTAGCCCTCGGGCGCCTCGCCGTAGACCTCATCGGTGGAGACGTAGACGAAGCGCTCGATGCCATGCTCGCGGGCAGCGCAGAGGAGCACGTGGGTGCCCTGAACATCGGTCCTGATGAAGGCGTCCGCCGCCAGCAGCGAGCGGTCGACATGCGTCTCGGCGGCCAGGCTCACGATGGCGTCGGCCTGGCCCACCAGCTCGTCCACAAGCTGGCGGTCGCAGATGTCACCCTGGACGAAACGATAGCGTGGGTCGCCCTCTACGTCGCGCAGGTTGTCTCGGCTGCCAGCATAGGTAAGCTTATCGATGTTGATGACCTCATACTCAGGGTGCTCTCGCAGCAGCCAGCGCACGAAGTGACTGCCGATGAATCCTGCCCCACCCGTAACCAGAATCCTACGCATGCAAAGCCTCTAAACCGCCCGAATCTGGCTGTGATCGCCCAGGGTGAGCGAGCAACGGCGGTCCTCCACCCCACCCTCCCCTCGCAGCTCCACGTAGCGGCCGATGAGGCTGTCCTGGACGCGGTAGCCCACGCCCTCGATCAGCGTGTGCTCCATGACCACGCTGTTGGCGATGCGGCTGCCTTGCACCTGGCAGTGGTGATAGATGGAGGTGTGTGGTCCGATCTGCGAATCGACGATGCGGCTCTCCTCGCCGATGATCAGCGGGCCCTCCAGGACGCTGCCTGTCACCTGGGCACCACGCTCGACGATCACCTTGCCCCGCACCTGCGAGGCGCGGTCGACGCTGCCCTCCTTCCGGGCCAGCAAGGCATCGAGAACGACCGCATTGGCCTCCAGGATATCGCCCATCTTGCCGGTGTCCATCCAGTACCGGTCCAGCTCCTGGGCACGCACGGCCAGCCCCTTATCGATGAGGTACTGGATGGTGTCGGCGATCTCCAGCTCGCCGCGAGCCGAGGGCCGTAGCTGCTCCACCGCCTCGAACACATGCTGGTCGAACATGTATACGCCGATCACTGCCAGGTCGCTGGCCGGCTGGCGTGGCTTCTCCACCACCCGCGCCACCCGGCCGTCCACCAGCTCGGCCACGCCGAAGCTCTCAGGCGTGTCCACCCGCCTGAGAAGAAGCTGGCAGTTGCTGGAATCGCCGCGAAAGCGCTGCACAAAAGAAGCCACACCGCCCAGCACCAGGTTATCGCCCAGGTAGAGGACGAAGGGATGGCCAGCTAGGAAATCAGCGGCGACCTTCACCGCGTGGGCGATGCCCAGGGGAGCATCCTGCTGGATGTAGGTCACCCTGACACCGAAGCGATTGCCATTGCCCACCGCTTTCTCCACCTGCGCCCGCGTGTCGCCCACCACGATGCCGATGTCGGTGATGCCGCAGCCCACTAGATCCTCGATGGCGTAGAAGAGGACGGGCTTATTAGCGATGGGCACCAACTGCTTGGCACCGGAATAGGTGAAGGGGCGCAGTCGTTCGCCCTTACCGCCGCTGAGGATCAGCCCTTTGAGCTTCTCTTTTACCATAGACCTCCGCCTGGGCCTGGGCTACGGGTATTTTAGTCCTCCCCCACTGTCAAGGCAAACGGCCGCAGCCGCCCGACAGCGAGCCATTTCTTGATTTACGACCCTCACCCTGCTAGTCTACACTCTGAAATTCTTGCCAGTCCTGGGGGAATTCTGTGCGAACTGTGTCTGTGGCCACGCCGCGCGCTTTCGATCTGTCCCAGGTGGCCCGCACCTGGGAGCTGCTGCTGCTCCTGACGGTGCGGGAGGTGAAGCTGCGCTATGAGGGTACCATCCTGGGCTTCCTGTGGACCCTTGCCAAGCCCCTACTCCTGGCGCTGGTCTTCTCCTTCGCCCTGAGCCGCGTGCTAGGGATAAAGGACCCGCGAGGTGCTCCCTATGTCCTGTTCCTGCTGTCAGCTTTGTTCCCCTGGACCTGGTTCCAGGCCTCGATCCAGTCCTCCGCAGCTTCCTTCTCCAACAACGCCGCCCTGCTCAAGAAGGTCTACTTCCCCCGTTTCGTCCTGCCTCTGTCGGCTATTACCAGCCAGCTTTTTCACTTCGTCCTATCGATTCCGATACTGGCGCTGTTCCTGGTGGTCGCGGGTTATCGCCCCGGCCCCGAGTGGCTGCTCGGCGTCCCCCTGCTCATGGCCATCCAGCTTCTGATGCTAGTGGGGGGCGTTCTGTTGGTGGCCTCCTTCAACGTCTTCGTGCGCGACCTGGAGCACTTGGTGGAGGTCCTGATGCTCCTATGGTTGTACCTCACCCCCATTCTGTATCCGCTGTCTCTGGTGAAGGAGAAGATCGGGTCAATAATATATCTCAACCCGATGGCCTCGCTCATTCAGGCCTGGCGGGACCTGTTTCTGTACGACCAACTTCCCGGCGTCGACATCTGGCCGGCCCTGGTGTTCACCGCCGTCGCTCTAGTGACCGGCAGCATCGTATTCAAGACTCTCGAGGGACAATTTGAGGTCGCCCTATAGCGAACAAGAGGTCATCACCCTGGACAACGTCTCCAAGCGCTACTTCCTCCACCCCGAGCGCATGAGGGAGTTGAAGACGGCCCTTTTGCATTTGCCAACCTTCCTAAAGGCCAGCCGGGCCAGGCAGCCCTTCTGGGCCCTGAGGGACATATCCCTCTCCATCCGCCGGGGCGAGAGCGTGGGGATCATCGGCCCCAACGGCGCCGGCAAGAGCACGCTTCTGCGGATCGTCTCCCGCCTGGCGCCTCTGACGAAGGGGAAGCTCACGGTGCGGGGGCGCATCTCGCCCTTACTGGAGTTGGGGGCGGGCTTCCATCCTCAGATCAACGGACGGGAGAACGCTGTGCTCAACGCCGTTCTCCTGGGCCTGTCACATAAGGAGGCCAAGGAGAAGCTGCCGGAGATCGTGGAGTTCTCGGAGCTCAGGGAGTTCATCGACCAGCCCATGCGCACCTATTCGTCGGGAATGTACGTGCGCCTGGGCTTCGCCGTGGCCGTCCACGTCAAGCCGGAGATCCTGCTCGTCGACGAAGTGCTGGCGGTGGGCGACGCCGAATTCCAGCGCAAGTGCTTCGACCACATCGAGAAGCTGCGCCAGAACAAGGTCACTATCGTCCTAGTGAGCCACGATCTGGAGAACGTGAAGCGTTTCTGCGACCGGGCCGTCCTCCTCAACCACGGCGTCATCGCCGCGGAGGGAGAGCCGCAGAAGGTGGTGGACGAATACCTGTCGGGCCATTTCGAGTTCTCGGCAGCCCCGACTCGTCGGGGCAGTTCTTAACGAACGATGATTAGGCTGGAACCTACCCCTCGCTGAACCTATCCAGACGAAGGGGCGATTAGGGCAATGCATGACGCCAAAGACCGCAGGAAACCGAGGATGCGGGAAGTAGAAATAAAGGAATTTGCGTTCGACGAGTTTGAGGAAGCCCTAGCAGGCCGTTTTCGATATGTAAAGACTTTCGCGCAAGATGATTGGATAGCGAGCGCCGTCTTCTCTCCCGAGGAGATGGAAGGATCCGATAAACCAGTAGCGAGTCACCTGAGTCTCTTCAAAGCTGTCGGCAAATCGCCATCAGAGACGCTATACATGGTGAGTCTGTGCTCTGAGGTACCTTTACCCGAGGCAGGCCAAGAAGTCATACTGACGAGTCTCTACGAAATGCGCTACTATCTTGAGGAGATAGCCCGGCGTGATGCGGAGATTGAACGGTTCAAGACCGATCTATCTGAGCAGATGGCTACGCTAGCCCAGCGCGACGCTGACCTCGCCGAACGTGTCGCGTTACTGGCAGAGAAGGACACCGTCATCAGCGGGTTGAGGGGAGCCTACCAGGACCTCAGGCAGCAAGGGGAGTGTATCTATGCTTGAGCACCGGCGTTCGCTGCGAGACCACGGCAACTCACCTGGCTCTACCGGGCAGGCGGCGGCGGAGGGTTCTCAGGCCTCTACAGACCGACCGACGGCAGATTCCCGCAATGAAAGTCGCGCAGAACTGGCCCGGCTTCGCCGGGGATTGCGGCTTAAGCGAGAAGAAATCGAGAGCCTGCGGCGCCGCCTGAATGACATCGAGACCTCGATGAGCTGGCGGCTGATCCAGCGCGCCCGGCCGGTGGTTCGGTTTTTCGCGCCTCGCGGTAGCCTCCGCTACCGGATAACGATGCGAATACTGAGGTGGACGTATTCAGCTCTAGGTGCCCGACCCAGCAGGGTGATAACGCGGCCGCTACGCTGGGCAGTGCAAGCAATGCGCCGTCGTCCGTTGTCTCGGCCCGAGGGGTCAGTCTTGCAGGGACTGCCAGTACGAAGGTTACGGGTAGGCTGCTACGGTGAGCACTCCTGGTCAGTGGGAGGAGGCGCGGTGCACGTGCTAAAGTTCCTGCTGGCCCTCTCCGATTTCTACGACGTGGACCTGCTGCTTCCTCCTGGGACGCCTCTGCGAGACAAGCGATGGTACCAGGAGAATTTGAACATCGATATCGGAGATGTTGAGGTTAGGAGCTACGCTACGGGTGCGGAGGACAACTACGATATCTGGCTATCGGCGGCCAATGAGAGCATCGTGTTCGCCAAGACGTCCAAGAGATTCAATATAGTGTTTTTCCCCTTTGTGGCTCAAGATGGTAACGGCATCACGCACATCGCCAACAGCAACTACACCGCTTCCCACGTTAGAGATCGTTACGGGACTCAAGACGTGATGGTGATCTATCCATCCATCGCTCCTGACGAGCTACGCCCCGGTTTAAAGGAGCCCATGATCCTACACGTGAGCCGTTTTGCGCTTCCCTCTGCCTTTGCAGACAAAGCTCATCTGGCGATGATACAGGCGTTTAAGCAACTGTGTAATCGAGGGCTCGACGGATGGCGGCTGATTCTCGTAGGAGCTACTCTCGATGAGGCCGAGGCGGTGTACGCTTCCCATCTTGCGCGCCATGCCAGCGGCTTTCCCATTGACATCAAGCCCAACTTGTCTGCTGCAGAGCTACGTGAGTTGTATTCGAGGGCTTCAATCTATTGGCACGCTACGGGATTCTCAGTGTCAGAACCGGCGGCTCAGGAACACTTTGGGCTGACTATTCTAGAGGGGATGGCTGCTGGGGCGGTTCCAATCGTTTTCAATTCTGGAGGACCGCCGGAGATTGTAACCCACGGAGAGCAAGGTTTCCTGTTCAATTCAGTTGACGAGCTTGTGAACTTAACATGGGAGGTGGCGACCCGACCTGCGCTCTGGAAGAAGCTCTCTCAACGGGCCAGACAACGCGCCTATGCCTTTAGCGATGAGGTGATGAAGGATAGGTTGCTGTCTACGGTGGCTAAGTCGGAAAAGGCATCCATTATTATCGGCACTCGCAACAATTGCGGATATCTAAGGAGGACACTAGAGACTCTCTTTTGCCATACGCCGCCTGGATTTGAGCTCATCATAGTAAACAACGCCAGTGAGGATGGAACGGACATCCTTCTGCAATCTCTTAACTATCCTCACCTGAAGATAGTCAACAACAAGGCAAACCGTGGCTTTGCCGCATTCAATAATCAGGGTCTGCGCCTCGCCACAAGGCCATACGTTCTCTTCCTCAATGACGATGTGGAGCTTATGCCGGGGTGGCTGGAGCCGTTGATTGAGATGCTAGACCTGCATCCTGAAGTCGGTGCTGTGGGGTCACGTCTTCTGTACCCAGACGGTCGGATTCAGCATGACGGGAAGATGTTTCTCGAAAAGGACCTCCTGCCGTACCATGTCAACATGGGTGGACGCCCAGGGGAGGACGAAAGACCGGTGGAGGTAGATACTTTGACGGCGGCTTGCCTCATTGGACGCCGCGAGCTGGTCGGGTTCTGCGAGGACTACCGGCGCGGATACTATGAGGATACCGACATGTGTCTTCGGATCAAAGAGCGTGGGTACGGCTTGGCCCTACACCGTGGAAGCGTTGTTACGCACCACCATGGGATGTCGATGGGCAAAAATCAGAAGGCCACAGAGCGGGCTCAGGCCAGGAACCAGCGCATCTTCTTGGAGCGCTGGTCTGCCAAACTCCCGTCGCTAGTCTACTTGGCTACAGAAAAGGAGTTTGCCGGCGGGAAGCTGCGCAGCCGGCGGATACTGCCGGCTGGTGTCTTCTCTCAAAGCTGGCCCTTGTCCCACCGCTTGAGGCACTGACAAGGGTTAGCAGCTATGTTTGGATTCATAAGGACTGAGGGATATCATATCGCAGGCGGATGTGCTAGGAGGGCAGCGTGAGGCTCTGCTTCCTGATGTATCACGGCAGCATGTACTCGGGCGGGCAGGGCGTCTACCTACACTACCTGACCCGTGAGCTGACCCGCCTGGGTCA
Organism: uncultured Dehalococcoidia bacterium; assembly: GCA_964606995.1. Classification (GTDB taxonomy): domain Bacteria; phylum Chloroflexota; class Dehalococcoidia; order SM23-28-2; family SM23-28-2; genus SM23-28-2. The sequence continues at coordinate 8,183 of CAZSHQ010000035.1, forward strand.
CGAGGTGCACGTCATCGCCGGCCCGCCCTATCCCGTCATGGCCGAGGGTGTTCAGGTACACCGCCTGGAGAGCTTTAGCTGGCTCCGCTACGTGGAAGCGCGGCAGGAGTTCCTGGCCAGGCCCAATCCCCTGGAGTTCTTCTATCCGTTAAACCTGTTCGAGTTCGCCACCACCCGCGCCGGCATCTTCTCCCTGATGTTCACCTTCAGCCTACGGGCGCTGCCCAAGTTCCAGGAGCTGCACCAGCGTGAGCCCTTCGACCTGGTTCATGACAACCAGGGCCTGGGCATCGGCCTGCTGCTGATGAAGAGCTTCGGCGTGCCGGTCGTGGCCACGATCCACCACCCCCTGTCGATCGACGTGCGCAACGCCGTCGCCCAGGCCGAGAGCCCGATCGAGAAGGTCCGCCGCTTGGTCTACCACTACCCCATCTTCATGCAAGAGTTCGTCGCCCGCCGCCTGGACAAGATTATCACCGTATCGGAGGCCTCAGCCAGCATGGTGGAGCTCGCTTTCGACATCCCTAGAGCGCAGATGAAGGTGATATACAACGGCATCGATACGGAGATGTTCCGTCCCCTGAAGGTGTCGAAGGAGCGCAACAGCGTCATCTACGTGGGCAATTCCGAGGACCGCAACAAGGGCGCCGCCTACCTGCTCCAGGCCTTACGCCACCTACGCGACAGCACCGACTACCGCTTGGTCTTCGTCGATCGGCCACGACAGCAACTGAAGCTGGCCCCCCGCCTGTTGCGCCGCTACGGCCTGAGCACCCGCGTTCGCTTCACCGGACGACTTAGCACGCCCGAGCTGGTGCGCCACTACTGCCGCGCCCAGATGAGCGTCTGCCCTTCCCTGTACGAGG
>CAZSHQ010000036.1:0-8789 GCA_964606995.1 uncultured Dehalococcoidia bacterium
GATGGCCTCTTCCCCGGCGACCTCTACTTCGGCCTGCCTCCCCTGGAGACAGGCCTGCGTGTGCCCCGCACTCCGGTGTCGCCGACGCCGACGGAGACAGCGACCGCTACGCCTGTAGGCTCGCCGACGCCGACGGAGACAGCCACCGCTACGCCCGTGGGCTCGCCGACGCCGACGGAGACAGCCACCGCCACGCCCACAGCCTCGCCGACGCCGACAGCGACCGCTACGCCTGTTGGCTCGCCGGCGTCTATGGAAGCAGCGGCCGCTACGCCCGTGGGCTCGCCGACGCCGACGGAGACGGCCACCGCTACGGCCGCAGGCTCGCCGACGCCGACGGAGACAGCGACCGCTACGGCCGCAGGCTCGCCGACGCCTTTCCCGCCCATCGGTCCCGGCCTCAGCGAGCCATACATTCCCCCCACTATCCTCAAGGCCATCGGCTGGGTCGAGAGCTCGTGGTCCCAGGCGGCCTTCTCCGTCCCCTACGGAGGCATTGGCCCGGCCCTCATCTCCCGCGACTGCGGCTATGGCATCATGCAGGTCACCACCGGCATGCAGAACACCACCGGCGAACCGACGCGGGAGCAGCTTATGACGGCCGCCCACTTCGCCTACAACATCGCCCGCGGCACACGCATCCTGGTCGACAAATGGAACCTGGCCACCGAACTGCGCCCCATTGTGGCCGACCGCAACCCCCAGGTCATCGAGGACTGGTACTACGCTATCTGGGGCTACAACGGCTTCGTCTTTGTGAACCATCCCCTCAACCCTCGCTTTCCCGCCTGGCCGCGCACCTCTTATAGCTGTGGCCCCTTCGACGACGGCTTCGGCCACGATCGCTCTCAGTATCCTTATCAGGAGCTTGTCTTGGGATGCATAGCTCATCCTCCCGAGCCAGAGGACAGCCCCCTCTGGCAGGCTCTGGAGGTCGCTCTGCCCGACCTGTCGCACAGGGACTTCGCCGAGGCCCTGAAACTGGAGAACTTCGCCTGCGATTCTCCCGACTACTGCTACGACAACATGGACATGCCGCGGCCCGCCGACTCCCACCTGGACCCGACGGAAGTGGACGGTGACCGCTCGGCGATAGTGGGGGCGCCTGCGCTGGAGGTGAGCATCCTCAACGTCGAGCTGACTGCGCGTCCTGAGGGCCTGAGCCAATCCGCCGAAGTGACGATCTCCAACCCTGGTACCGGTCTCCTGGTCTGGACGGCCACGCCTTCGGCTTCGTGGCTTCAGCTATCGGCGAAACAGGGGCTAGCCTTGGGCAAGGATTTGGGGGGCGACACGTCTACCCTGGGCATTCAGGCCAACCTGGCAGGCATGCCCAAGGGCAAATACGTGGGCACCATAACCGTGGAGGTGCCTTACGCCAGGGACAACATCAAGACCATCACGGTGACTGTTAGTGTTCGCGCCCAGTCCTTCGTGCCAGGCATCACCAAGAGCTAGGGGATGCCCTGCGGCGTCGTGATATACTGAGGCACGGAGGGTTCAGATGGTGGCCAGAATGATCGCTGCTATCCGTCGTAATCATGGCCTGGAGCATGCCACCGTATCGATTCTGCTGGGAAGGGTGGGACAGCACATGCGGTTGGTGGGACGGGCTTCCCTCGACGGCTTCTACATCTACGGCAACGTCCCGGCCGAGAAGATCGGCGAGTGCGCCGCCGAGGGGCTGGCTCGCCTCAAGCAAGGCGAATCGCATCTGGCTGTATCGCCTCTTTGCGGCACCAACCTGGCGGTGGCTGGCATCCTGGCCGGGCTGGCTTCTCTGCTGGCTGTGGGCGATCGGCGGCGATTCGAGCGTCTGCCCAGTGTTCTTGCGGCGGCTGTGCTGGCGGTGGTCAGTGCTCAGCCCTTGGGCCGCTTGATTCAGAAGCACGTCACTACCTCTGCCGACCTCGATGGCCTGGAGATCGTGGGCGTGACCCCTGTGGGAAGGGGTCTGATCCCTCTGCACAAGGTGAAGACGGTCTATCGGGGGGCCTAGGGGGCAGGCCTGGTCAGCGTCGTCCAAGTTGACGACGACAAGAGGCGGTTGCTACATTGAGGAGACTTGCCTAGCAGCAAGCCGGTGCCCCCGTAGCTCAAGCGGACAGAGCGGCTGCCTTCTAAGCAGTTGGTTGCAGGTTCGAGTCCTGCCGGGGGTACCAACCTCCCCTCTTTCTCGCCCATTTTCACCTTTTCGCAGCCCTTGGTCTGCGGGCGCTCGCGCCCAGCATGGCAGTGGCCCATCTCTGAAGGAGGCCGTCGTACTCACACACATGGCTATAGCTCTCCCTGTCATGCGCAGGACGTTTGGCGAAGGCTAGCGCTCTACCAGGGGCCCGCTGTTATCGCCCACTGCGGGCTGTCTGGCCAGCGTCGGCCGAATGGGGCGGCTGGGCCGACGGTGGGTGTGGATCTCTGGCCAGGGTATCCACCTCCAGCCGCTCGAGCACCTTGCGGGCCAGGCGGCGGGCCAGCCCTTTCCATTGGCGATGCTCTTTCCTGGGAGCGCGAGCGAGAAACCGCCGCAGCTCCTCGGCCATCGAGTGAGCCTTGGCGCGAGCGTGCCGATCGTCAAGCGGCTTGAACCCCTGAAGCTTGCGGGGGCCTTCTCGACCTCCTTCGCTAATGTACCAGTCGCGGAAGCTGGCCCCGCAGCCGCTCAGAAACATGAGGTAGCCCAGGGGTGTCGCCACCGGCGGCACGCCCAAGGCCAGCATTCGTTCGGTGAGCCGCTGCCCCTCCGACTCGTATTCCACCATGAGGTGGCCGCCAGGGGGGATGAGCTGACCCAGCAGGCGGAACAGGCGACGGTCCAGCCCACGTGCGGCAAAGTCTAACCTTTCATCGCTGGCGAAGGTGGCGATACCTTCATAGCGGATCAGGTCGATCCAGTTGTAGGCGGGGTAGCGACCCCTGTTGTGCAGGCCGAAGAGCAGCGGCTCGTCGCTCAGGCGGGCATCGGCGAGCCTGAGGAAGGCCTGAAAGTAGGACGCGCCCACAGCGTTCTTCGGCCCCAGAAGCACGAGCAGCCGGGCCGGGCCGACGGCACACCTTTGCAACTCACCCAGGGGGTGGTCTCGCCGCACCGGTGGGAACCAGCCACGCTCCAGCAGGGCAGCGACGCGCTGGCGGTCGGCCTGGCGAGGCAGGATCCGCTCTATGTATAGCCGGGCGTTGCTTTCGTTCATGGCCCCCGCATCAATCATACGCTTCGCTCCCACTTGGGTCTCGTCAAGCCAGCAAGAAAGGCGATGCTATGCGTTCGGCGGATATGAAGAGTCGCCCGCCGCAGGTTCACCCCTGGGGAGAGGGTGCGCGTTGTGTTGGACGGGGCTGTACCGCCGCTCTTGATCTCCCGCCCCAGGGTGTTGACAAGGTCCAGGGGCATGATAGAATGGATATCACGAAAGAATGGCTCTAAACAAACCAACCCCCAAAACGCGGCTGGATGGTCTCGTGGTCAAGCTCAGGAGTGCTGGCAATCGCATCACGCCCCAGAGACTGGCCATCGTCAAGATCGTGGTGGAGAGCACGAGCCACCCCAGCGTGGAGCAGATCTACCGTCAGGTGCAGAAGGACTTTCCTACCACCAGCCTGGCCACCGTCTACAACACGCTTGAGCGGCTCAAGGAGATGGGGGAAGTCCTCGAGCTTCCCTTCAGTGGCGGCAGCCACTACGACGGTCGCAACCCTCGCCCTCATCCCCACCTCGTGTGCACCGTCTGCGGTGCTATCGAGGACCTTGACATCGACCTCGGACCAGCGGCGGAGGAGGTGGCTGCGAAGAGGGGCTACGCTGATGTCCACCATCGTCTGGAGTTCTACGGAGTTTGTCCCCGCTGCCAAGGGGCATGAGCCATCGAAATAGCGGCTAGCAGAAGAAAACCGAAGGTAGAGGAGGTACTTTCCATGATCGACGAGAAAATGCAAGAGGCCCTTAACAAGCAGCTCAACGCAGAGCTATACTCGTCCTACCTATACCTGTCGATGTCCGCTTACTTCCATTCGGTGAACCTGGGCGGCTTCGCGAACTGGATGCGCGTGCAGGCGCAAGAAGAGCTGGCGCACGCGCTGAAGTTCTACGACTACGTCAACGAGCGTGGCGGCAGAGTCGTCCTGCAGCCGGTGGACGAACCGCCCTCCGAATGGGACTCGCCGCTGGCAACGTTCGAGCACGTATACGAGCACGAGCAGAAGGTCACCGGCCTGATCAACAAGCTGGTTGACCTGGCGGTGGAAGCAAGAGATCATGCCACCAACAACTTCCTTCAGTGGTTCGTCTCTGAGCAGGTGGAGGAGGAAGCGTCCGCCGACGAGGTGGTGCAGAAGCTTAAGCTGGTGGGCGATGACGCCAGCGGGCTGTTCATGATCGATCGAGAGCTGGCCCAGCGCACATTCGTCGCGCCGGCTGCGACAACGGAAGGAGGTGCGGAGTGAGCGTTGCCTCCCATTGCCAAGGCGGATGAGCCGCGGAAACGGCGAATAGCAGGAGAAGAAAACGGAAGGAGGTAGAGGACAATGGCGGAGGACAAGAAGGTTCTGACTACCAGCTTTGGCACGCCGGTCGACGACGACCAGAACACGATGACCGCCGGCAGCCCCGGACCCGCCCTGCTGCAGGACGTTCACTTGGTCGAGAAGCTGGCCCACTTCGACCGCGAACGCATCCCCGAGCGTGTGGTGCACGCTAAGGGGGCGGGCGCTTATGGCTACTTCGAGGTCACCCACGACGTGACCCGGTACACTAAAGCCAAGTTCTTGTCCGAGGTGGGTAAGCGCACCGAGGTCTTCGTGCGCTTCTCCACCGTGGGCGGCGAGAAGGGCTCGGCCGACGCCGAGCGCGACCCCCGCGGGTTCGCGGTGAAGCTCTACACCGAAGACGGAAACTACGATTTCGTGGGGAACAATACGCCGGTCTTCTTCATCCGGGACCCGCTGAAGTTCCCCGACTTCATCCACACCCAGAAGCGCAACCCGGCCACCAACCTCAAGGATCCGGACATGTTCTGGGACTTCCTATCGCTTACGCCGGAGTCCATCCACCAGGTCACTATCCTCTTCTCCGACCGCGGTACGCCCAAGAGCTACCGCCACCTGAACGGTTACAGCGGGCATACCTTCAAGTGGTACAACGATAAGGGCGAGTACTTCTGGGTGAAGATCCATTTCAAGACCGAGCAGAGCATCCAGAACCTGACCCGGGAAGAGGCTGAGCGCATGAAGGGTGTGGACCCTGACCATGCCACTCGTGACCTCTACACAGCAATCGAGTGGGGCGAGTACCCCGCCTGGAAGGTCTACGCGCAGATCATGACCCCCGAGCAGGTCGAGAACTACCGGTTCGACTCCTTCGACATCACCAAGGTCTGGCCTCACGGCGACGCCCCGCTGAACCCGGTGGGCCGCATGGTCCTCAACCGCAACCCGGGAAACTACTTCGCTGACGTGGAACAGGCCGCTTTCTCCCCCGGCAACCTCGTGCCCGGGATAGCCGCTTCGCCGGACAAGATGCTGCAGGGGCGCCTCTTCAGCTATCACGACACCCATCGCCACCGGCTGGGGCCCAACTACCAACTGCTGCCGGTGAACTCGGCCAAGGCCGTCCCGGTGAACAACTACCAGCGCGACGGGTTCATGCGCTTTGACGCCAACGGCGGCGGCAGCCCCAACTATTACCCCAACAGCTTTGGTGGCCCCGTGCCCCAGCCACAGGCGGCCGAGCCGGTCTTCGAGGTCTCGGGGAAGGCTGCGCGTCAGCGGTACACTCACCCCAACGACGATTTCGTGCAGGCTGGTAATCTGTACCGCAAGGTGATGACCGACGAGGATCGGGCCCACCTGATCGGTAACATCGTGGGCCACCTGGGCGGTGCGCAGAAGCGCATCCAGTTGCGCCAGACAGCTCTCTTCTACAAGGCCGACCGCGAGTACGGCCGTCGCGTGGCCGAGGGGCTCGGGTTGGACGTTAAGGAGGTCGAGCGCCTGGCCGAAATGTCCCATGAGGAACGGGCCAAGGCTACTGCGGAATGAGCCTAGCGGGCTGTTGATGATCGATCGCGAGCTGGCCCAGCGCACATTCGTGGCGCTGGCTGCAACAACGGAAGGAGGTACGGAATGAGCGTTCCCCCCACTGCCGACGAGATTTTCGAAATGGCAGAACAGATCGAGAGGAACGGGGCTCGCTTCTATCGCCGGGCGGCGCAAGGGGTTACCGATTCGCGTGCCCGTCAGCAGTTGCTGGACCTGGCCGCCATGGAAGATGAACACCAAAAGGTGTTCGCTGCCATGAGAGGGGAGTTGTTGCAGCAAGAACGGGAGCCGAGGGTTCCCGACCCCTACGGCGAAGCGATCCTGTATGTCCGGGGGATGGCAGACGGACATGTCTTCGATGTGAGGACGGATCCGTCCGAACGGCTGACGGGGAAGGAAACGATGGAAGACATTCTCAAGACGGCTATCGGGCTGGAAAAGGACTCCATCGTGTTCTACCTGGGGATAAAGGAGATAGCTCCAGAAAGGCTGAGCAAGCAAAGAATCGACGACATCATCAAGGAGGAGATGGGCCACATCGCCGTCCTGAGCAAAGAGATGGCGGCCTTGGGAGGATAAGAGGCAGCAGCATGAGCGGACCGTTCAAGGCGGCAAAAGTAACCGACCACGTTTACTGGGTGGGGGCGATTGACTGGTCGCTCCGCGAATTCCACGGCCATCTGACCAGCCGAGGCACAACCTACAACGCCTATCTCATTCTCGCCGACAAGATCACCCTCATAGACACGGTCAAGGCCCCCTTCAAGCACGAGATGCTCTCCCGTATCGCCTCGGTCGTCGATCCTGGAGACATCACGTATATCATCTCCAACCATTCTGAGATGGACCACTCCGGATGCCTGCCCGAGGTGATACAGGCGGTGAAGCCGGAGAAGGTCTTTGCCTCCGTCATGGGGGCCAATGCTCTGGCCGAGCATTTCCGCCTGGACCGGGAAATCGTGGCTGTGAACGACGGGGAGAGCATTAGCCTGGGCAACATGAACCTGTCCTTCATGGAGACCCGCATGCTCCACTGGCCGGATAGCATGTTCACCTATCTGGCCGAGGACGGCGCGCTCTTCTCGCAGGATGTGTTCTCGATGCACCTCGCCTCGACCGAGAGGTTTGACGACGAGATCGATGACGACATTCTGGAGGACGAGGCGGCCAAGTACTTCGCCAACATCCTGCTGCCGCTTTCTACCCCTGTCACTAAGCTTCTGGAGAAGATAGGCAGTCTTGATGTCACGAAGGGGATCGTGGCAACGGACCACGGCCCGATCTGGCGCAAAGACGTCAACAGGATACTCGAGCTCTATTCCAAATGGGCTGCTCAGAAACCGACGAAAAAGGCTGCGGTCGTGTATGACACGATGTACGAAAGCACCGCTGCCATGGCGCGGGCGATCGGTGAGGGGATCAGAGCTGGTGGAGCAAACGCCAAACTGTTGCCGCTGCGGGTGTGTCATCGCACCGACGTAGCCACAGAGATACTGGATGCCGGCGCACTCCTGGTAGGCTCCCCAACCTTCAACAACAACATCTTTCCTACCGTTGCAGATGCTCTGACCTATCTCAAAGGGCTGAAGCCGCGCAATCTCATTGGGGAGGCCTTCGGCTCGTACGGCTGGAGCGGCGAGGCGGTCGGACAGGTGGAGGACGTGCTCAGGGGGATGAAGGTCGACCTGGTAGGGGAGGGCATCAAGGCCAAGTACGTGCCCGATGATGAAGCCCTTGCTCAGTGCTATTCCCTGGGAATGCTCGTCGCGGAGAAGCTGAGGGAGCTGTGTGAATAACAGGAGGACGGAACAATGAAGCCATTCGGTTCAGTTGACGAGATCCTGGACTTTGCGATCGGGAAGGAAGAGGAAGCCGCCCAACTATACGCCAGCCTGGCCCGCCAGACGGAGAAATCGTGGATGCGCCAGGTCTTCGAGGAGTTCGCCAAGGAGGAACTGGGGCACAAGGCGAAGCTGCTGGCAATCAAGCAGGATAAGCTCTTGCTGCCCGTGGCGGATAAGGTCATGGACCTGAAGATCGGCGATTATCTAATGGACGTCGAGACCAGTTCGGGTCTCGACTACCAGGATGCACTCATCCTCGCGATGAAAGAGGAGAAGGCGGCGTTCAAGCTGTACAGCGACCTCGCCGCGGCGACGGACGACGAAGCGCTGCGCGAAATTCTGCTAGCCCTTGCCCAGGAGGAAGCCAAGCACAAGCTGCGGTTCGAAATTGAGTACGACGACCATATCCTGACCGGGAACTGAGACTGCGCGGGACTGATGCCTGGCGGAGCGGTGCACAACCCAGGTGTGGCCGGCCGCAGGGTGGCAGCCCATCAGAACTGAAGTGCGGGGCCCGTTCAAGCTCCCGACGGGAGGGGAACATGGACGAAGTCAAGGGCACCCGAACCGAGAGCGACTCCATGGGGCCGGTGCAGGTCCCGGAGGAGGCCTACTACGGCGCGTCCACAATGCGCGCCGTCCTCAACTTTCCCATCAGCGGATTGCGATTACCCCGGCGGTTCATCCGCGCTCTGGGGCTCATCAAGCGCAGTGCAGCGGAGGTGAACGCGGAACTCGGCCTTCTAGAGCCGGGGCTCGCGGAAGCCATCGCTCGTGCCGCTGATGAGGTCGTCGAGGGGCGTCTCGACGACCAGTTTGTGGTAGATGTCTTCCAGACGGGATCGGGGACTTCGACGAATATGAACGCCAACGAGGTGATAGCCAACAGGGCGGCGGAGCTTCTGGGAGGCCAGC
>CAZSHQ010000037.1:0-8331 GCA_964606995.1 uncultured Dehalococcoidia bacterium
CCGGCCTGCTGACCATGCGCGACCTTCCCTTCATCCCCTGGTGGAGCGCTCGCGGCTGGTGGAAGGAAGTGCCCCATGACGAGCATCTTAGGGTCCTATAGCAGCCTGCACCCCCGCTCGGTCCAGCTCTACCAGCAGGCCCTCCAGACGTTCCCCAGCGGGGTAACTCACGACGTTCGCTTTCTGCCGCCCTTTCCCCTGTACATCGAACGAGCCCAGGGATGCCGCAAGTGGGATGTAGATGGCAACGAGATCATCGACTACGTTATGGGCCATGGGGCCCTCATCCTGGGGCACAGCCACCCGCTGCTGGTGGAGGCGGTGAATAGCCAGATAACGAAGGGCACCCACTACGGCGCTTGCCACGAGCTGGAGCTAGCCTGGGCAGGCTGGGTGCAGCGCCTCATCCCTTCGGCGGAGAGGGTGCGCTTCACCAACTCGGGCACGGAAGCCACCCTCATGGCCATCCGCTTGGCCCGGGCCTACACTGGCCGTGATAAGATCCTGAAGTTCAGCTATCACTTCCACGGCTGGCACGACACTGTAGTGGGCGCTCGCTATGGCCAGCCCGAGTTGCAGCGGGTCTCCGGTGTGCCGGCAGCCACCCTGGCCAACCGGGTGACTATCCCCCAGAACGATATCGCCCTTGTGGAGCGCACCCTGGCCGACGATGGTGATATCGCTGCTATTATCATCGAGCCTAGCGGTGCCTCCTGGGGCACCCTGCCCGTGATCAGCGGCTTCCTTGTTCAACTGCGCGAGGTGACTCAGCGTTACGGAGTGCTGCTGATCTTCGACGAGGTGGTCACTGGCTTCCGCCTCTCGCCGGGTGGCGCCCAGAAGCTTTACGGTGTCATGCCTGACCTTACCTGCCTGGCCAAGATCCTGGGGGGCGGCCTGCCCGGCGGGGCGGTGGCCGGCCGCCGCGACATTCTCTCTCTCATCGAGTTCACCCAGGACATGGAATGGAACCTCTCCCGCCGCATTCTCCATCCCGGTACCTTCAACGCCAACCCCTTGTCGGCCGCCGCTGGCTCGGCCATGCTCTCCTACATCGCCGACGGCCGGCCCCAGGCCCACGCTGACGCCATGGCCCAACGCCTGGTGCCAGCGATGAACGAGGCGCTGGAGAAGAGGAAGATCCCCGGCTGCGTCCACGGTCTCTCCTCCATGTTCCACATCGTGCTGGGCAAGGACTGCCCCCGCCCCAGGGAGGGCATCGAGTGGCCCTGGGATGCCGCTAACGGCGCTCCACCTCCGCACATGAGCCTGGAGGTAGCCCTGGCCCTCAAGTGGGGCTGCCTCAATAACGGCGTCGATCTCATGGGCTTCAATGGCGGGCTGATCTCCGCTGTCCACCAGCCGGCGGATATCGATGCCACCATCGAGGCCTTCGACACGACCCTCGCCCAGATGCAGGAAGAGGGCATCCTCTAGGCGAGGCGCTGAGCGTAGAGCCGCAGCCGATCACAGAGAGCGGCTTGGCGGTGAAGATCGCTCTGCCCGGCTGAGGCCCCTAGTCGCCGCCAGCCACAGCGCCACGATCACGGCCTGGAGTGCCCCAATCCAATTGGCTACCTGAGTCAAGCAGGTGGCGTGCTATAATTCTGGCTGTGACTCCTGCCGAACGCCGCATTGTCCTCTATACGTCTGCTGCCCACAGCCTCATCCACATCCTGGAATGGAGTTACGCCGTCCTGCTGATAAAGATCGGTGACGAGTTTGGCCTAGGCTTCTTCGCTCTCGGCGCGCTGGGCAACGTCTTTGCTTACACCTTCGGCTTCGGTGCGCTGCCCTCCGGCATCTTGACCGACCGTCTTGGCTCGCCGCGGGTCCTTTACATTTGCCTCCTGGGCAGCGGGCTCAGCGCTGTACTGGTAGGCATCTCCCAAACGTCGGTCATGTTAGGTATCACGCTGGCCTTGATGGGCCTGACGATGGGGCTCTACCATCCGGCAGGCATTGCCCTCATCGCTCAGAGGGTTCGTCAGCGGGGGATGGGCCTGGGCCTGCATGGCGTCGCGGGGAACCTGGGCGTCGCTGTCACGCCCCTGCTGGCGGGCGGCTTGGCTTTCGCCTTTGACTGGCGGGCGGCCTATTTCTTCCTGGCTGCCCTGACGGTAGCCCTGGGCCTCTTCCTGCGAGCGATCAGCCTGGGCGGCGAACCCGAGCGGGCAGAGGTAACGCCAATGCCTGCGCAGCCCTCTCAGCGGGGTAGCAGTCCCCTCATGCCTCTCATCCTGATCTATTGCGTCTTCGTCCTGAACGGCTTCGTTTACAGTGCCAGCCGCACCTTCCTGCCCGTTCACATAAGCTCGGAGGGGAGCGAAGCCATGGGCGATTTGCTGGCTACGCTGGCTCTGCTTATGGGGGCGGTAGGACAGTATATCGGCGGTTCCCTATCCCAACGCTTTCCCTTGGAGCGGCTGGGGCCCTTGATAGCGATAATGGTGGTGCCTTGTCTTATTGCCATGGGGACTACAAGCGGGGCACTCCTGGTGGTGGCCTCGGGTGCCTTTGTCCTCTTCATCTTTGGCGGTCAGCCGATATACACTGGCCTCATCGCTGATTATACGCCCGGTCGCCTCCTGGGCCGCAGCTACGGCATCTCCTTTTTCGCCACGTTCGGGCTGGCCTCGGTGGGCTCCACCTACGCCGGCTTCTTTGCTGCTAGGTGGGATACCACATCGGCGGTGTTCGTGGCCCTCGCTCCCTTCGCTGCGGTGGCATTCCTGATGGGCGTCAGCCTGTGGCTCATCTCGCGGCGACGGCCCGGGCCCCAGGAAGCGGCGCAGAGGCAGCCGTCGCCATCGCTGTGAGGTGGGCTTTCATGGCGTTTGCAGGCCAAATAGTGTTACATTATTGGGCCTTCGATCGTCTAATGTTCGATGGCACGAGCGATGTACATGACGAACAATAGAGAAGCCCAGCAGGCTGGCCTGGAGCGGGCTGACATCCGCCAGAAGGTGTTGCAGGCCGTCAGCCGCTTGCCCGGACGGCAGCGGCGCGTTCTCCTTCTGCGTGAGCTGGAGGGCTTGAGCTATGCCCAGATCGGGGAGACGATGGGCATCTCGCCGAACAGGGTGGGAAAGATGTTGCATCGGGCCCGTCTTGGGTTCAGGCAAGCCTACTCCAGCCAGATGGGGGGCAGGGAGAGGAAGGAGAAGTGCCGCCGCCTGGGGCATCTCCTTTCTGCCCTCTATGATGGTGAGCCGCTGGGGCCGGAGCGGCGGAAAGCGGTCGAGCACTTGGCTGAATGCTCTGACTGCCGCAGGATGCAGGACAAGCTCGCTTCGATCTCTGAACTCCTGGCCACTCTGATGCCCACACCGGCCTCGCCTGGAATGGCCGACAGAATCCTAGCTGGAACGGCCAGCGGCGGGATTTCGTTGGCTGGCGGCGGCGGCACGATCTGGAAACTTCCCCTCATGCTGCTGGCTGGTGGCGGCTTCATCGCCGCTGTGGTGGCGGTGGTGCTCTTCTTGTGGCAGGACTCCGAGCCTTCCAGGCCCTTGGTCCTGCCGCTGACAGCCAGCCCTACGGCCAGCCCTACGCTCACCGCTGTTGCTGCCGTGACGGCAACACCTTCAGAGCCTCCGATTCTCACTCCCGCAGTGACGCCCATACCCGAGGAGACGCTCACGTCCACTCCCAGTCCCTCGGCGGTTGCTTCTCCCACACCTGTAGCTACCGCGACGCCCACCCTCACACCTACACTCACACCTACACTCACGCCGACACCAACGCCAACGCCTAGTCCCACTCCGTCGCCCACACCCGTCCCCGCGCCGGGTGGCATACAGGGGTCGGTGACCTGCCAGGGCCAGTCGGTGGCCGGGGCTCAGGTGACCGTCTCCGGTCCGTTCCCTCAAGCGGGGCAGGTCTGGTCGGGCGTGACAGGAGGGGATGGAGCCTTCAGTACAGAACTTACCCTCGGCGCCGGGTCTTACGTCGTAGCCATTATCTCGCTTGGTACCAGTTATGACAGCGTGCCTGTGACCGTATCCGCTGGCAGCTACGTCAGTGTGTTGGCTCAGTGCACCCTGATATACCCACGCGGCTACTAGGACTAGCACAACGCGGTGCTAGGCTGCGGACTCCCTTTCCTTTGATCGCCTTCCATCCGGCCATGCGCTGGAATCCTACTCTCAGCCTGGTCATTGCTGTCGGTAGCAGCGAGATCCTCCGCAACGTCCTTATCCTGCGCGGCCTGGGCCTGCCGCGCGGCCAGGCCGATGACTCAGCTCGCCACCAAGCAGGTCAGGAGGGAAACGGAAGGCGGGAATATAACCTCGTCTGAGCCTTGGCAAGCGCCATTCTGTGTAACGTTGGTCATGCCTTCACGTCTCTTGTATCGAGACCCCCAACATTACCAGCGTGGGGGCCAAGAGCGGGTTTGTCTTGTTTGATGCCTGAAAGCAGGAGGCAACAAGGGTGGAACCTTACAACGACGGCAACCAAGACGATGAGTTTTCCTTCATTGACGAAGACAATGTGAATCCTGCTCCCTCTCCCTCACCCTGGTCAGCCGACGAGTCTGATGCTCAAGCGTCTTCGCAGACTGCAACGGCTGAGGAGGAGACGACGGCCTTCCTTCCTTCGCAGCCGCGGACGCTGGCTGACACCGGCCTTTCCAAGGCCTTTCTCATGGACCTGGCCCTCAAGACCATTCATTACACGGGCCTACCCTCGGCCACTCACATGACCCAGAGAATGGCTCTGCCGCCCGCCATAGTGCAGGAGCTTCTAACCCTGCTGGCCGACGAGCACCTTTGCGAAGTGTCCAGCTCCAGCAGCATGATGGCCGGGAATTACCGTTACCGTCTGACAGCCGGGGGAATCAGCAGGGTCAGGGATGCCCTGGAGAGGTCTCGATACGCTGGCCCGGCACCAGTGACTATAGACCAGTACATCGAGGTGATGGAACACCAGCGAGGAGAGAGGTCGCAGCCATCGCGGCAGAGCATCGAGGACGCCCTGTCGGAGTTGGTACTGGCTCCGGATGTGACCGACTCCCTGGCACGGACCCTCCACTCTGGGCGCTGCTCTCTCCTTTACGGGCCCTCCGGTAACGGCAAGACGTGCGTGTTAGAGGCGTTTGCCCGTCACCTGGAGGGTCAGGTGCTCGTTCCCTTCGCTATCTACGCTTACGGCCACATCATCCGCGTCTTTGACTCCGGCATCCACATCCCTGCTCAAGAGAGAGAGAGGGCAGGGCTGCCCCCCGTGGGCTCCAGCGACTCCGGGGAGGCAGGCAAGCGTGACGAGCGCTGGGTCGTTGTTCGCAGGCCAGCGGTGATAGTGGGCGGCGAGCTGGGTCAGGAGTCCTTGGAGTTGGCTTATGACCCCGTGTCCCGTTTCTATCAGGCGCCGTCTCACGTCAAGGCCCAGGGCGGCATGCTGGCGGTGGACGACTTCGGTCGCCAGAGGATCCGGCCCGAGGATCTGCTCAACCGATGGCTAACCCCTCTGGAGCGCGGCTGGTACTCCCTCACCTTCCACACTGGGGAAAAGATCTCGATACCTTTTGACGTTCATCTCCTTTTCGCCACCAATCTCAAGGTAGAGCTTCTTCTCGATCAGCCCTTCCTGCGGCGAATCCTCTACAAGGTGGAGATTCCCAACCCTGGCCCCACCGAGTTTCGAGAGATCTTGCGACGGGAATGCGAGAGGCGTTCCATCACAGCCACTGAGGAAACCCTGAAATACATCGTTGAACGGCTGTACGCGAACGCCGCCGACAGACCGCGGGCCTCCTACGCTCGTGACCTGCTGGATATCGTTGTGGAGAGCGCCAAGTACGACAAGGCCGAGCTTCTCCTCACTCCCGAAACCTTCGAGAAAGCCCATCGTCTATTCATTCCCGGGCGGGAATAGAGCGCGCCCGACATCGCGTTCCACTAGGGCTAGAGGACGCCACCCGGCCACTTCGCGAGGCCCAGACCCGGCGCAATCGTAGGCTGGACCTTCACCTGTATTTCTGCCGCCACGGCCCGACAGGGCATTAAGGCCGTCAGCTAGATCAGGCGGTTGGGGTCGGCAGCCTCGTATCTCTTCAGCTTCGCCTCATCCAGTTCGATCCCTAGGCCCGGCCCCTGGGGCACCTTTACATAGCCATCGGCATCGATGCGGAAGGGCTCCGCGAGCACGAAGTCCCGCGCCTCGGGCGTCCAGTTGGGCGGGTCATAGGGGAACTCTAGATACGGGCAGAGCCCCAGGGAGGCAGCGAAGTGAAGGTTAGCGGCAAAGCCGATGCCGTTGGTCCAAGTGTGGGGAGTGACCGTCTTGCCGTGGGCCTGGAGCATGGCGGCGATCTGGCGGCACTGCGAGAAGCCCCCGGCGAAGGTGACATCGGGCTGGTAGACGTCGAAGCAGTCTTTCTCCAGCAAGATCTTGAATTCGTGGAAGCCCTGGTTCAGCTCGCCGCCGGCAAGGCGCAGGTTAACCTGGCGGCGCAGTTCGGCCAGGCCATCGTAGTCGTAGCAGTAAAGGGGCTCCTCCAGCCAGTAGACGCCTAGCTCCTCCATGGCCCTGGCCATCGATATGGCCGTGCGCAGGTCCCAGCGCTGAGGCGCCCGGTCGGGAGCGATGAACCAGCCGTAGTTGGCATCCACCATGATATCCATGCTATCGCCCACCGCCTTGCGCACCGCCTCCAGCACCCGCAGGTCGTCCCTGGGGTTGGCGCGATGGAAGCGCAGCTTCAAGGCACGGAAGCCCTCATCACGCAGGCGCTGGGCATCCTCCACCCGCTGCTCGGGCGAGCGCAGCTCGCCGGTGCTGGCGTAGGCCCTGAGGCGCTTCTGGCCGCCGCCCAGGAGCTTGTAGATGGGCTGGCCGGTAACCTTGCCGATGATGTCCCACAGAGCCACCTCCAGCGCCCAGGGGCGGCCGATGAAGAAGGCAAAGCTGCGCATGTTCTGAACGTGCTGCTCGATGGCGAAGGGGTCCTGCCCCAAAAGGAACAGGCGGGCAACATCCCAGCGCGCGGCCACGCCGCCGGAGCCGACGCCGGTTATTCCCTCGTCCGTGTGGATGAAGGCAATGTGTACGCGGTGGTTCACGGTGGGCATAGGCTGCCAGGTGGAGACAAAGGGTCGCTCCAGAGGGTACTCCAAGACCCGGACCTCGATGTCGGTGATGTGCATCGTTGCCTCCTTCAAGCGCGCGGGCCGATGATGACGCCCGCTGCTACGAGCTCGTCCAGTTCCTCCGCCGAAAGCCCAAGCAGGGACGAAAGCACCTCATAGGTGTCCTGTCCCAGTGCCGGCGATGGCCCTTTGATACCGCCCGGCGTGCGGGAGAGCTTGACAGGCGTGTCGGGCAGCTTCAGGCGGCCGATGCGGGGGTGCTCCACCTCCACTAGCATGCGGCGGGCTAGCACCTGGGGGTGCTCGGCGGCCTGGGCGATGTTATTCAGGGGCCCGCAGGGCAGGCCGATGGCATCGAACTCCTGCAGCCATTCGCCGGTGGTCTTCTGGCGCATAGCCTCGTTGAGGATGGGCTCCAGCTCGGCGTGGTGCTCAGTGCGCAGGGCGGGGGTGTCGAAGCGAGGGTCATCGATCAGGTCCACCCGGCCGATGGTAGCACAGAGGAGTTCCCATTGATTCTCTACCCCCCAGCTCAGGGCGAGGACGATCCAGCCGTCCCTGGTAGGGAAGGCCTGGAAGGGGGTAGCCAGAGGATGGCGGCTGCCGATGGGTTTGGGCAACTCGTCGGTGGCAAAGTAACGGATGAAGGCGTTCTCCAGGATGGCGATCTGGCAATCCAGCATGGCGATGTCGATCAGTTGGCCATGGTCGCTCCTCTCTCGCTCCTGGAGGGCGGCCAGCACGCCGATGGCGGTGTACAGGCCAGCGGCGATGTCGCCCAGGGAGAGGCCGGGCCGCACCGGCGGGCCGTCGGGCTCGCCGGTGATGCTCATGACGCCGCCCATTCCCTGCACCACGATGTCCAGGGCCGGCCGCAGCCGCTCAGGCCCTGTCTGGCCGAAGCCGGAGGTAGCGGCATAGATGAGGCGAGGGTTGCGTTTCTGGAGAGCATCGTGGCTCAGGCCCAGCTTCTCCATGGTGCCCGGCGTGAAGTTCTCCATCACCACGTCGGATAGGTCCACCAGGCGCAGGAAGAGCTCCTTGCCCCGTTCCGCCTTCAGGTCAAGGCAGACGCTCTTCTTGCCGCGGTTGATGCTGAAGAAGTAGCAGCTTTCGCCGTTAATGATCGGGCCGGTGCCGCGGGCAGCGTCACCGTAAGGGGGGCGCTCTACCTTGATGACGTCCGCCCCCAGATCGCAGAGGATCATGCTGGCGAAGGGCCCGGCCAGCACCCAGGTGA
>CAZSHQ010000038.1:0-8010 GCA_964606995.1 uncultured Dehalococcoidia bacterium
TGAGGCCGAAGGTGATGGGCTCGGCGTGGATGCCGTGGGTGCGGCCCATCATCAGGGTGTCCTTCTGCTCGATGGCACGCTCCTGGAGGACGGCCGTCAGTTCGGTGACTTCGCGCTCCAGCAGCTCGGCGGACTCCTTCAGCAGCAGGCCGAGGGCGGTGTCCTCCACGTCGTAGGAGGTGAGGCCGTGGTGGACGTAGCGCGACTCCTCGCCCAGGCTGTCGGCCACCGAGCGGAGGAAGGCGAGCAGGTCGTGATGCATCTCCCGCTCGTACTCGGCCATGCGCTGAAGGTCGTAGCGGGCGTGACGGATCTTGTCCATCGCCTCGCGGGGGACGACGCCCTGGTCGGTCCAGGCCTGACAGACGGCGATCTCCACCTCCAGCCACTTGTCCAGCTTGTTGCTCTGGGACCAGATGCGGCCCATCTCCGGGCGAGTATATCGTTCGATCACGCGCGGTATTCCTCCTTATCCACACGCTCGTCCTGAGCATGTCGAAGGACGAGACAGAGCAGTAGCATCCTTCGACAAGCTCAGGATGCACGGGATTATCACGAGCGGTACTCCTCTCGCGGCGGCGAGAAAACGTCGATGGCCAATGAAGGCTCCAGGGCAGTCACCTGGTGGGGGACGTCGGGAGGCACCAGCCAGCTATCGCCGGCGGCCAGCTCCCGCCGCTCATCGCCCAGCTCGAACAGGACGCGGCCGCTGGCCAGGTAGCCGATCTGCTCATGGGGATGGCTGTGGAAGGGCACCATCGCACCCTTCTCGAGAGCTACCTCGATGAGCATCATGCCCTCGCTGGTACTCAGCGTGCGGCGGGTGACGCCGGGCATCATCTCCACGGGCGTGGCATCCGAGCGATTGGTGAACATCCTGCGCCTCCTCCTCCAGCGGGACCTCCGCCAAGATGTTACGTCACCAGTCCCGCGCGTTGCAATCGTTTTTTAGCTCTGGCTCAGCTCTCGCCGATAGTTTTCGAGAGCCCGCCGCACGTCCTTGTCTTGCAGGGCGAGGATCTGGGCAGCGAAGAGGGCGGCATTGCGAGCGCCGTTCACGGCCATGCAGGCTACAGGCACCCCCGGCGGCATCTGGGCGATGGCGAGAAGGGAGTCGAGGCCGCTCATGCCGCCCGCGGCGATGGGCACGCCGATGACGGGGATGGTGGGCGCGTAGGAAGCGAGAACGCCGGGCAGGGCGGCGGCCATGCCGGCGGCGGCGATGATCACCTCGATGCCACGCTCCTGGGCGGCGAGGGCGAACTGGCGGGCCTTCTCCGGCGAGCGGTGGGCGGAGATGACCTGCGTCTCGTAGGGGATGCCCAGCCGCTCGAGGGTGCGCAGGCAGTCCTCCATGGCGGCGGCGTCGGACTTCGAGCCAAGGACGACGGCGACGAGCGTCATATTACTCCACCACCGCCTCTTGCGACGGCGCGGCGATGTCCCTGCGGTAGTGGCAGCGGCTGAAGTGGATGTGCTGTATGTTGCGATAGGCCTTGCCCCGTGCCTCGTTCAGGTTGGCGCCCAGGGCCGCCACGGTCAGCACGCGGCCGCCGCTGGTCACTACACCGCCCTCCTCGTCCAGGCGGGTGCCGGCGTGGAAGACCAGCGCGTCCTCCTCGATGCTGCCCAGGCCGGCGATGGGGAAGCCGGTCTCGTACTGCCCGGGGTAGCCGCCGGAGGCCATCACCACCCCCACGCAGGCCTCGTCGCTCCACTGCACATCGACCTCGTGCAGGCTGTTGGTGGCTACCGCCCACAGGATATCCGCCAGGTCTGACTTCAGGCGAGGCAGGGTGACCTGGGCCTCGGGGTCGCCGAAGCGACAGTTGAACTCGAGCACCTTGGGCCCGTCGTCGGTGACCATCAGGCCGCCGTAGAGCACGCCCCGATAGGGCCGGCCCTCGGCCTCCATGCCGCGGACGGCCGGCTCCAGGATGGCGGTGCGCACGGTCTCGGCCAGGGCGGCGTCGTACCAGGCGGGCTGGCTGAAGGAGCCCATGCCGCCGGTGTTCGGGCCCTGGTCGCCGTTGAAGACGCGCTTGTAGTCGCAGGCGGGCACCATGGGCACCACTGTGCGGCCGTCGCTGAAGGCGAAGACGCTGATCTCGCGTCCCGACAGGCGCTCCTCGATCACCACCGTGCGGCCGGCCTCGCCGAACGCGCCCTCGATCATCATGCGGTCGATCGTCGCCAGCGCCTCCTCCTGCGTCTCGCAGATGATGGCGCCCTTGCCGGCGGCGAGGCCGCTGGCCTTGACCACCGGCACCTGGTCGAACTCCTTCAGGTAGCTGCGGGCGTCGTCGCGGGAGGTGAAGGAGGCGCCGCGAGCGTGGGGGATGCCGTAGCGCTGGCAGAGCTCCTTGCAGAAGGCCTTGCTGCCCTCCAGGTGGGCGGCGGCCTTGCTCGACCCGAAGGCGGCGATGCCCTCCGCCGCCAGGCGGTCGGCCAGGCCGAGGACGAGGGGCTCCTCCGGCCCGATGACCACCAGGTCGACCTTGTGCTCGCGGGCGGCCCCGACGATGCCCTCGAGGTCGTTGGCCCTTATTCGCGGCAGGTTGCGGGCGATGCGGGCGGTGCCGGCGTTGCCCGGGGCGACCAGCAGCTCATCGACGCGAGGGCTCTGGCGCAGCTTCCAGGCAATCGTGTGCTCACGGGCACCGCCGCCGACGAGAAGGATGTTCATGGCGCGAGAAGTTCAGCCCTCATCCCTAGCTCAAGAGCCTGGTGGTATAGTGACCGGTCGACGGTAATCAGTCCGCACTCCTCGATCTCAGCGGCTGCCAGGTATTGTGTATCATATCCTCGCCGAAGTTGGAAGCGTGCCGCCAGATCGAAAGCGCGAATGTATAGAGAACGATCCATCACCAAGGTGACGGGTAATTCTACCAGGTCGGCTATCGCCTGCGCCGCCTGCGCCGATGTGAGGACGCCATCAAACGAGGCCTCTCGAATGACGGAGGTGCACTCGGCCAGAAGGAGCGGTGGGGCGACAAGCTGCTCGCCGGAAGCGAGGAGATGCAGCCATGAGCGGCGGACGTGGGCACTGCGCTGGTAGGGCAAGAGCCATGCTAGTAGGGCGCTGGCGTCTACGCAGACCGGCAAGAGCTAGTGCTCCTCGCGGGAACGTCGCAGCAACTCGACGACGTCGAGGTCGTGTCCCAACCGGCGCCTGATGGCCTCTCGGTTGGCGTCGATCCGCTTGATGAGGGCGTCGATTTCTTCTTTGGTGAGCTTGTCTGCTTCCATGACCACGCCGACCTCCCTTATTCGCCGGGCCGTCCCCCGGGAAGGCTGGTAGCGCAAGGGGAGCGATGCCTCCTCGACGAACCACTGGCCGCCGATGCGCTGGCCCTTGAGCTTGCCCTCGCGCAGGTAGCGGCGGACCTGCTCGAGGGAGCGGCCGAGGCGCTTGGCGGCCTCGGCGACG
Organism: uncultured Dehalococcoidia bacterium; assembly: GCA_964606995.1. Taxonomy (GTDB): domain Bacteria; phylum Chloroflexota; class Dehalococcoidia; order SM23-28-2; family SM23-28-2; genus SM23-28-2. The sequence continues at coordinate 3,431 of CAZSHQ010000038.1, forward strand.
GTGATCATGCCATCGAGGGAGACCATAGCGAGTCAATGATAGCAGGGAGTGTTGTTGTTGTCAACAACGACATTCCTTGCCCGCGGGCACCGGAGGCGAGGAGGAGGGTGTTCATGGCGCGCTAGGTTGGGTATCTACCTTGTAGTCGGGATATTTCCGCTTGCAGTAGTCCTCGGCATCTTTCGCCAGCCTCTCAAAGTGACCGGCGTACTGGTCTCCGCGCCGTTTCCTCGTAGTCTCGACGTACGGCTTGAGACGGGACCACAACACCACCACTAGCTCCCAGAAGTAATCAAGGATTATGGCCTTGGCGACGAGCGAGTGCTCGGCCAGCAAGCCTATATACTCAAAGGTATTGGCTACGGTGCGGATCTTGCCGTCGTCAGCGCCCGGCTGAGTCAGCTCTGCTGGCTTGGCGTGAGACACATAGTCGCGTGCTGCCCTGGTCTCCTCGCTGTCGAGGTAGTGATGTATCTGGTTGATTGCCTCCAGCAGTCGGGCACGTGTCGCCTCCTTGAGCTGGCCTTTAGCGTATAACGCCGCTGCGGTAAGAACGATTAGCACACCTAGAGTGAAGACAGCATAGGCCAGAGTTGCTCCTGCCGTGACCCATTGGACGTCCGTTACCACGCTGGTTTCTCCGCCCCGCTACTCCCACTCGATGGTCCCCGGGGGCTTGCTGGTGATGTCGTACACCACACGGTTCACCCCCGGCACCTCGTTGACGATGCGGCTGGAGATGCGCGCCAGCAGGTCGTAGGGCAGGCGGGCCCAGTCGGCGGTCATGGCGTCCTCCGCCGTCACCGCCCGCAGGCAGACCACGTGGCCGTAGGTGCGGGCATCGCCCATCACCCCCACGCTGCGGCTGTCGGTGAGGATGGCGAACACCTGCCACAGCTCGCCGTACAGGTTCGCCTTCTTGATCTCGTTCATCACGATCCAGTCGGCCGCCCGCAGGGTCTCCAGCCTCTCGCCGCTCAGCTCACCGATGACCCGAATCGCTAACCCTGGCCCTGGGAACGGCTGGCGATAGACCATCGTTTCGGGCAGGCCCAGAGCCAGGCCCACCTGGCGCACCTCGTCCTTGAACAGATAGCGCAGGGGCTCGATGAGGGTGAGGCGCATCTTGGCCGGCAGGCCGCCCACGTTGTGATGGCTCTTGATCTTGGCGGCGGCACCGGAGCCGGCGGCGCTCTCGACGACGTCGGGGTAGGTCGTCCCCTGGGCGATGAAGTCCACCCGCCCCAGCTTGCGGGCCTGCGCTTCGAACACGCTGATGAACTCCTCGCCCACCATCTTCCGCTTGGCCTCGGGGCTGGCCACGCCGTCCAGGCAGGCCATGAAGTGGTCGCTGGCGTCCACATAGACCAGGTTGATCTTCATGTTGCGGCGGAAAGTCTCGACGACCCGCTCCGGCTCCTCGCGGCGCAGGAGGCCGTTGTTCACGAAGATGCAGACAAGCTGGTCGCCCACCGCGCGGTGCACCAGGGCGGCGGTCACGGCCGAATCGACGCCGCCGGAGAGGGCGCAGATGACGCGGCCGTCGCCCACCTGCTGGCGAATGCTACGGACGCTCGTCTCGATGAAGCTGGCGGCTGTCCAATCGCCGCGGCAGCCGCAGACGTTGTACAGGAAGTTGCGCAGGATGGCTTTGCCCTGGGGGGTGTGCACCACCTCCGGGTGGAACTGGAGGCCGATGACGCCGCGGTCGTTGCCCATCACAGCCACCGGCGAGTTGTCGGAGTAGGCCAGGGAACGAAAGCCGGGCGGTAGCTCCACCACCCGATCGGCGTGGCTCATCCAGACGGGCATGCTGGGGGGAAGGCCTTCGAAAATGGGCGCATCGCGGGCGTCCTGATGGATGATGCTGTGGCCGTACTCCTGCCTGTCGCCAGGGGCCACCTGGCCGCCTAGCTGGTGAACCAGGGCCTGCATGCCGTAGCAGATGCCCAGCACAGGCAATCCGCTCTCGAAGACGTAGGGCGGAGCCAGGGGAGCGTTCTCGCCGTAGACGCTGGCCGGGCCGCCCGACAGGATGAAACCCTTGGGCTGGAGACGCTCTATCTGCTTCCGAGGGGCGTCGTGCGGCAGGAGCTCGCAGTAGACGTTGCACTCGCGCACACGGCGGGCGATGAGCATGCTATACTGCGAGCCGAAGTCGAGGATCACCACCGTCTCCGGACGGGCGGGAGCCACGGGCGGTGTCGCCGCGGTGGGCTGCTCGCCCTCGCGCTGGCGGGCGATCTCCAGATAGGTGGAGACCTCGATGTCGTCGCTGGTACGAACGTGGTTGCTAGGCCGGTCGCTCATGGTCTCTTGCCGTGCTCCCTGTGGCTCAAGATTAGCATCGGGCTGTCGGGAGCGTCAAGCGGAATTGAGCTAAAAAGCGTTCGCACCCTAACAAATTCGTGACCCTATCTCGCTGCGTGTGCTATACTGCATGCTACGGATATGGCCAGGGTGCTGAGGGCTGAAGCCGAGGGCTGTCTGGCGGAGGCGGTCGCTGTCCTGAAGGGCGGTGGGCTGATTGCCTACCCCTCGGATACCGTGTACGGCCTGGGGGCAGCCGCCAGCGATGAGCGGGCGGTGGCGAGGGTCTTTGCCGTTAAGGTTAGGCTCTCCGAGAAGGCTCTGCCTCTCCTTCTGGCCGATGTTGCGGATATGTCTCCTTTGTGCGCAGAGGTGCCGCCTACCGCCGAGCTCCTGGCCGAGCGCTTCTGGCCTGGCCCTCTGACCCTCGTGCTGCGGCGGTCGCCCGCTTTCCAGAGCGCAGCTCTGGGCAGCGGCGACAATGTGGCCCTGCGGGTGCCCGACCATGGCTTCCTGCGCCAGCTCATCCGCACCCTGGGCGAGCCGATCACCGGCACCAGCGCCAACCGCTCGGGCAGGCCGAGCTGCCGTACAGCTCGCGAGGTGCAACGCCACCTGGGCAGCGCTGTTGACCTGATCATCGATGGCGGCCCCAGCAGGGTAGGGCAGGAGTCGACGGTCATTGACATAACAGAGGACATGCCCGTGATTGTCCGGCCGGGTGCGCTGAGCCGTGAGGAGATTGAGAGAGCGATAGGACGGGAGGTGGGAGTGTGAGGATCGCTATCGGGAGCGATCACCGCGGCTTCGCGCTTAAGGAGGCCCTCAAGGGGCTTCTGGGCGAACTGGGGCACGAGTGGGTGGACTTCGGCTGTCAGGGAGAGGATCCGGTGGACTATCCGGACATCGCCGGGCCGTTGGGGGAGGCGGTGGCGGCAGGAGAGTACCAGCGGGGCATCCTCATCTGTGGCAACGGCATCGGCATGAGCATTGCAGCCAACAAGGTGAAGGGCGTTCTCGCCGCCCTCTGTGACGACACGTTCGCCGCTCGCCTGGCTCGCCGGCACAACGACGCCAACGTGCTCTGCCTGGGCGCCTGGCGCATTGGCCGCGGCCTGGCCGAAGAGATAGTGAAGGCCTTCCTGAGCGAGGACTTCGAGGGCGGGCGCCACGCCCGCCGCCTGGAGAAGATCAGGGCTATGGAGTCATAGGAGGTGCGCCTTGGCGATGGGGAGGGCTGTTCGCTATCTCGTACTTGGGCTGGCCCTGGGGGCCGCGGTGGGGGGAGCGGCCGTCTACTCCCTTCTGCGGCGTAGTGTTCCCTCGAGCAAGGGCTCTGTTCGGCTCAAAGGCTTGGATTCCCCCGTGGAGGTCGCCCGCGACCGGTGGGGCGTGCCTCATATCTACGCTGGCAGTGTCAGAGACGTTCTTTTCGCTCAGGGATACGTTCATGCTCAGGACCGACTGTGGCATATAGAGCTAGCGCGGCGGGCCGCCTCGGGCAGTCTGGCTGAAGTATTCGGGTCGATGGCGCTGGATGCCGACCGCCTGCTGCGACGGGTGGGGCTGCGCCGCGCCGCCAAGGCTGAAGTGGAGCAGTTGGCCGAGGCGATGCGCGAGAACCTGGAGGCCTATGCGGCGGGCGTCAACGCGTTCATCGAGGGGAACAGGAATCGCTTGCCGCCGGAGTTCCTCGTCCTACGCTTCCGGCCGGAGCCTTGGACGCCCGTGGACAGCTTGGCCATCGCCAAGTTCGTCGGTTGGAGCCTCTCTGGCAACTGGGACACCGAGATCGTGCGCTCCTGGATAGTGGAGCGGCTGGGCCCTGAGGAGGCCGCTCGTATGGAGCCAGGCTATCCACTAGGGGCACCTCTTATCGTTCCGCCCGGGGCTGAGTGCCGTGGCCCGGGAGTGCCGCTGCTGGATGAGCTACGTAAGGTGCAGGAGCTGGGCGGTGCCAGAGGGGGCGGCAGCAACAACTGGGTGGTGGACGGCCACAAGTCGGCGACTGGCAAGCCGCTGCTGGCCAACGATCCCCATCTTCCCCTGCAGATGCCCAGCATATGGTACGAGGCGCATCTCAACGGCGGCGGCCTGGACGTTATCGGTGCCTCTCTGCCGGGCGTGCCGGGGATCATCATCGGCCACAACGATCGCATCGCATGGGGCATCACCAATACCATGACCGATGGTGACGACCTGTTCGTAGAGCGGCTCAACCCCGCTAACCCCCGCCAGTATGAGTACGGGGGCAAGTGGGTGGACGGCGA
>CAZSHQ010000039.1:0-7968 GCA_964606995.1 uncultured Dehalococcoidia bacterium
GGCCGGCGAGGGCCCCTACGGCTCCCTGCCCACCTGGCTGGACGAGGGGACGGCCGTGTACGCCCAGTCGGAGCCCGGCGAGGGCTTCACCTCAGCCCTGGAGAGAGCCGTGGAGCGCGATAGCCTGCTCTCCATTCGCTCCATGACCTCTCCCACCGGTGACCCCAGCAAGGTGGGCCTCTTCTACGGCCAGGCCTGGAGCGTGGTGAACTTCCTGATCGAGACCCACGGGCCGGCGAAGTTCGCTGAGCTATTCGCTACGTTCAAGGAGGGCAGCACCGTCGACAAGGCTCTGCTGGCGGTCTACGGCTTCGACCAGGACGGCCTTGAGGACGCTTGGCGGGCCAGTCTGGGCCTATCGCCACGCGAACGTCCCACCCCTGGCGATGAGCAGGAGTCGGAAGTGCAGCCCACGCCCGCGGGGCAGACGGGCGAGGCGGAAGAGGCTGGCCAGGACGAGTTTCCCTGGGGCACGGCGATAGGCCTGGCGGTGGCCGGGGCAACTCTGGCGGGGGTGAGCCTCCTGGGGGTAGGTGTGCTGGCCGGCCGCCTGCGCAGGCGTTAGGGCAGGATAATCTTGCCGCCAGCGCCCGTGTCGCCGGGCTCGGATGTTGGAGTGACCGGCCCCGTCTCTGGAGCCGCCGTCGCTGTCAGAGGCGACGACTGTATGACCCGCTCGATGGTATCTACCAGGAGGTCGTCGGGCACGCTGCCGGCGAAGCTCATCTTGTCGTCAATGACAGTGGCGGGAACGCCGCGCACCTGGTAACGCTGGCTCAGCTCTGGGAATTCGTTTGCCTCAATCACCTCCACCCCGATGCGGGGGCTCTCCAGGGCCACCTGGTAGGCCAGGCGGGCCATCTGGGGGCAGTGGGGGCAGGCCGGCGTCACGAACACCTGAATGCGTACATCGTCCTTTAGCTTGCGCAGCCTCTTGCGTATCTTATCACTCAGGTAATTGGTGCCGCGTGAAATGTCGACAATGGTCTCGACTATGGGAACGAACTCGTGGCCGCCAGGGGAACCGTAGTACTTTAGCCAGCGTCTATCGCCAACGTGGAGGACGATGGCCGGTATCCTCTCCACCTGATACTGAGCGACCGCCTCATTATCCTCGTCGAAGATGTGCTGGCGAAGGCTGATCTTGTCGGTGAGAGCAGCCAACTCCTCCAGCATCTGGCGGACGGGCTTGCAATACTGGCAGGGCTGGCGGCGGCGAACGAACAGGGATGCCTCCTTCTGGGTGAAAAAGTCGATTCTGACGCGGCTGGCCAGCTCGCGGCTGAACTTCTCCCGCAGAAACTCTTGCTCCTTAAGGGGTATCAACGGGCTCCCCCTTGCTTGCCTCCTGGCGCGTCTTGCGCCAGACCAGATACAGGCGCTGAAGGGCGGTGAGGTTGGCCAAGACAGCCAGGATCCAGAGGGCGATCCTCACCTGGTCTATTATAGAACCGAGGCCGATGACGATCACCCTCTCGGCGCGGGTGAAAAGCCCTTCCCTTATCTGCAGCCCCAGGATCTCGCCGCGAGCCCTGATGTAGCTCACCAGCATGGAGCCGGCCAGGGCGGCGAAGGCCAGGAGCGACTCCTCGCGGGCATCGCGGCCGGCGTAGTAGTAGAGGAGGCCGAAGAGAACAGCCGCCTCCGAGACGCGGTCCATTACGGAGTCGAAGACGGCCCCGAAGCGGGTGACCTGGCCGGTGGCTCGGGCCAGGGCGCCGTCGAGGATGTCCAGCGCCCCTGCCGCCAGGACAGCGATTCCGCCCGCCAGGAACTGGCCGCGGGCCAGCAGGACGGCTGCTCCGGCGCTCCCCAGGACACCCAGGAGGGTGAGAGCGTTGGGGGTGATGTGGGCCTTGGCCAGCAGGAAGACGATGGGGTCGGTGATGCGGCGAGGGACGGAGTGGGGCAGGAGAGAGAACATCCCTTCCCCTACCTGTTCTCAGGGGCCAGCGCACCCCTTTCCTCTGCCACCCGCCGGTAGAAGGAGAGGACCTGTTGGGAGACGTGGAACCAATCGAAGCTTTGGGCCTTGATCTGGCCCATGCGGCCCATCTCCTGGCGGCGGTCAGGGTCGCTCAGGAGCTGAAGAAGAGCGTCGGCCAGGGCAGTTGTATCGCGGCGAGGTACCAGCAGCCCCTCGGCCTGGTGGCCGACCACGTAGGCGAACCCCTCGATATCGGAGGCGACCACAGGCGTAGCGGCGGCCATGGCCTCCAGGAGAATGATGCCGAAGCTCTCGTTGCCGGTGTTGGGGGCGCAGAAGACATCGGCCGTCTTGTAGTAGCGGGGCAGGTCGTTCTCTGACACGTAGCCGGTGAATACCACGTCCTTCAGTCTCTCTCTCCGTACGAAGCCTTCGCACGCCTGCCTCATGCCTCCGTCGGGCCCGACGATGAGCAGGCGGGTATCGGGCATCCTGGCCTTGACCTGCGCGTAGGCCTGCAGCAGGTAGGGGAGCCCTTTGCGCTTCTCCAGGCGCCCCAGGAAGAGGATGTTCAACTTGCCGTCTTTGTACTCGGCGAAGGGAGGGACAGGGGAGGCGAAGCGGTCGTATTTGACACCGTTGGGAATGATCTCGTAGTCGCCGGGAAAGTAGCGGCTGATCAAGCGCAGGGCAGCGGGCGACACGGCGATCTTGCCCCGGATCTTGTGCCACCAAATGCTTATCGCCGGGCGAAAGTAGGCGTACCAGCGGCGGCCTTCGTCCTTGGCAGCGTGGAAGGTGGCAACGGTTGGCACCTGGGAGCGGCGGAGGAACTGGAAGGGCAGCAGTGGCACGAAGGGCTCGTGCAGATGGACGACATCGAAGCCCTCGCTGGCCAGCACCCGCTCCACCTTGGGCCCCAGGGTCAGGGAGAGAGTGATGCGAGCCACCGAGCCGCCAGCGGGGAGGCCGATCGGGCGCTCGCCGATGACGATGAGGCCGTCGCGGCGTAGGCCCTCCTTACGGGAGGCAGGGGCAATGATACGGACATCGTGGCCCAGGCGGACGTAGTGGTCGGCCAAATGGCAGATGTGGTTGTTCGCCCCGCCGGGGACGGCGAAATCATACGGCGACACTAGCGCTATCTTCATCGCACGAACGGGAAAATACGCTTCACAAAGCTCTTGGCCGTGGGCCCCCAGCCCAGGGTGCGGGGGGTAACGGTGAGGCCCCGCCACGCTTGGCGCGCTACCTGCCCGGGGCCGATCTCTAGAAGGTTGGGGTGGCGGCCGCTGACGGCTTTGCTCTGCTTGTCCAGGATGGCGCGGCGCAGGTCCTCGGCAGTGGAGCCGGGGAAGAGGGTGTAGGCGCTGCCCACTGCCGTCAGGAAGTGAGCGTCGCTGCCTCCTGTCTCCGCCAGGTGATATCGTTCCTGGTTTAGCCTGATGGCCTTCTTTACGGTCATGCGAGCGGCGAAAGTTGCGTTGCCTACCTCTATGCCATCGAAGTATACGCCATCGCCGTCCGTCCTCATAATACGATCGATGGTTCGCTGGCCAAGGCTGCGGGTCAGCCAGGCCAAAGGGTGAGGGATGACGCAGAGGCCGCCCTGACTGTGCACAGCCTCCAGCACCTCAACCACCGGTCGAAGGGCGGGCGGAGTCTCCTCTACGTACAGAGCCAGGAGATGGCCCTCTAGGGCCGTCACCTCTACTCCCGCCACCACGTCGAAGCTATAGTGCCCCTTGGCCCGGAGTTCGCGCGCGGCGTAGGCTCCCCTGATGTTGTCGTGATCGGTGACGGCAATGACATCGAGCTCGGTCTTCTCCTCCACATAGTCTAAGAGCTCCTGGATCTCGGCCATGCCGTCACCTATGGCGGTATGGATGTGGAGGTCGGCCCTGCCCAGGTCGCCACTGCGGCTCACGGCTCTTCTTCCTCCCCGGCCTCCCATACCGTCTCCAGAACGGTCCATTGGCCTGGGTCACGACGGAGGTGAGCCTCGAACCGCTCCAAGAGGCGCCGCACATTCGCCTTGAGGTCGGCCTGAGGGTCGCCGCTATTGACCAACTCCAGGGGCGGCTCCAGGAAGGCCTCGCAGACATCGCCGTTCTTGCGACGTATAAAGATGGGGACGATGGTGGCGCCGGTGCGCGTGGCTAGCTCCACTACCCCCACCGGTACGCTGGTCGGGGTGCCACAGAAGGGCACACGGATACTTCTTCCCTCGATATCGCGATCGCACATGAGGCCCACCACGCCCCCCGCCTTGATCGAACGTAGGACGGCCTTGATGCTGGCGATGCTCACCGGCAGGAAGGTGTGGCCCTTGCTGGCCCGCAGACCGTCGACGAGGCGGGAGAGGGCTGGTGGCTGGAGGGGCTCGGTGAGCACTGTCACTGGGACTCCTTTGGCCATCATGCCCTGGATGCCCAGCTCGACACTGCCGAAGTGGCCGCTGCTGATGATCACCCCCTTGCCGTCAGCGATCGCTGGCAGCAGATTCTCATCGAATCCGTGGTAGACCAGCTTCTGGTCGAAGAACTTGTGCAGGTCCAGGTAGGGTAGGTGGATGAGGTCAGCATAGGACCTGGCCCAGTTGCCAAAGACCCGGCGAGCCGCCCTGCGCAACTCCTTCTTGGGCGTATTCGGCGCCATCACGTGGCGCATGTTGTCCCATACATTCTGGCGGAGGCCCCTGGCGAAGGTATAGGTCAGAGCCGCTGCCACTGCGGCCAGGAGATAGAGGACGCGAGTGGGGAGCCGCCCCAGTAGACGGGCACATGCCAGGACCAAAAGATACTTCCACATCAGGGCGAGCAGGCGCGGCCGGCACCGCCAGGGGCTATTCTTCCGGCGGTGGCTCGACTATCCCTTCCTTCGGCTGGTCTTGGATGAACTCTTCCACCATCCGACGGGCTTCGTCATCGGTGAACTGCTTGGGAGGCGATTTCATGAAGTAGGCGGATGGCGCTTCCAGGGCACCGGCGATGCCCCTATCCAGGGCCAGCTTGCAGCAGCGGATGGCATCGATGACCACCCCCGCCGAGTTGGGGCTGTCCCAAACCTCCAGCTTCACCTCCATGTTCAAGGGCACGTTCCCGAAGGTTGTTCCCTCCATACGGATGTGGCAGAACTTGCGGTCGAGCAGCCAGGGCACGTAGTCGCTGGGGCCTACGTGGATATCGGCCTCGGGCAGCTCGTAGTCCAGCTGGGAGGCGACAGCGTTGGTCTTGGAGATCTTCTTGGACATCAGCCTTTCCCGCTCCAGCATGTTGAGGAAGTCGGTGTTGCCGCCGAAGTTGAGCTGGTAGGTGCGGTCCAGGAGCACGCCGCGGTCGCGGAACAGGCGGGTGAGGATGCGGTGGAGGATGGTGGCCCCTACCTGTGACTTGACATCGTCGCCGATGAGGGGAAGGCCGCGCTCCTCGAATCGCTGCCGCCAGTAGGCCTCGCGGGCGATGAACACCGGGATGCAGTTGACCAAGGCGCAGCCCGCCGTCAGCACCTGCTCCACGTACCACTTGGTGGCCTCCTCGGCACCGACAGGAAGATAGTTCAAGACCACATGAGTCTCGGTATCCTTCAGGATCTTGACGATGTCGTCGGTGGAGCCGGGAGCTTTGTGGATTATCTCGGAGAGGTATTTGCCCAGGCCGTCGTGGGTCATGCCCCGATGAACGGGTACCCCCAGGCGAGGGACATCGCAGAACTGGTAGGTGTTGTTGGGGGGGGTGAAAATGGCTTCGCTGAGGTCTTTGCGCACCTTGTTGGCATCGATATCGAAGGCGGCCACGAAGTCGATGTCGCTCACGTGGTAGCCACCCAGGTTGACGTGCATCAGCCCCGGTATGGACTGGTTGTCCTCGGCGGTGCGATAGTAGTGGACACCCTGGACCAGGGACGAGGCACAGTTACCTACGCCGATAATGGCAACGTTAATCTTACCCAAGGCCCCTGAGGCCTCCTTTCTACGACCTTGCTGGCGCCTTTTAGCCATGGTTCGCTCGCGAATGCATTGTAGCGCTTCTGCTTCAGGGCGACAAGGCCTGGCCGCCGTCAAACAGGGGGGGGGCCTTGCTTCTGCTTGGCCCCTTTGCTATGCTCTTATCACTAGGTGGCGCTAGCCAGTATGGTATACGATTTTCACACTCATACGATCCTCAGCGATGGCTCCCTATCGCCCATGGAGCTCATTCGGCGGGCCTACGTGGCCGGCTATCGGGCAGTGGGCCTCGCTGACCACGGCGCTCTGGGCAGCCTTTCTCGCTTCGCCCAGGAGCTTTCTCAGGACTGTGCCCTGGCTCGCGACCGCTGGGGGATCATGGCTCTTCCGGGGGTGGAACTGACCCACGTGCCAGCGGCGGCAGTGGCCGAGGTGGCTCGAGCCGCCAAAGAGGTTGGACTGTGGCTGGTGATCGTCCACGGGGAAACGATTTCGGAGCCCGTGGAGGAGGGGACAAACCTGGCCGCTGTGAGCTGCGGCGACGTGGACATATTGGCCCACCCGGGCCTGATCACCCTGGAGGAGGCGGAACTGGCCGCCCGCAATGGCGTCTTCCTAGAGCTATCGGCCAAGCCTGCTCATGCGGCGGCTAACGGTCACGTGGCCAAGATGGCCCGCCTGGCTGGTGCCAAGCTCATCGTGAACTCCGATAACCATGACCTCGATTTCCTCAGCGAAGAGCAGGCGCGGCGGATAGTATTGGCTGCCGCGCTGAAGGAGAAGGATCTGGAGGAAGTGCTACGGATAAACCCCCAGCTCCTTCTGGAGAAGATCCTGGCGGGGAGGACTTAACTCCCTCGCTAGAGCTAGGACTAGACTGTTTGAGCGGGGTGAGTACCACTGGCCCCACCCCGCTCTCGTTCTCGTGGGGCTCTCTGTATCTGGGGAGGCAGAGGCGAAGGCCTTAGGCCTTGCCTATGCGATACATCTTGGTGCCGCAGACGGGGCAGATCCCCTGAGTGGCCGGCCGCCCGTTCTTCAAGGTTACCTGTCGAGCGTTGCGCATCTCCCTCTTTGCTCGGCACTTAAGGCAGTAAGCAGTCGCCATGTTTCTTACCTCCCTCTGAAGGTGCCGTCCTGCACACCTCCATATCTATTCTTTCGACAAGCATACCTATTTTCCTACGGATGTCAAGAGGAAGAGGCCGAAAAGTAGGAAGTTTATGCTTCCTGCGCTCTTTCTGCTGCCGCAAAGACCTTCGCAGGCCGCCAAAGAAGGGCGGCGGCCTCATAGCGCAGGATGGCCACTAGCTGTCCCCGCGGCGAGTAGGCCCGGCAGAGCTGACCGTCCTCCACCGCTTGCGCTGGCGATGGTTTGAGGGAGTCGCCGGCCAAGCATTGGCCAAAGCACACCGCCCTTTCCTGCGCCTCGCTCAGGGTCACGGCCGGCCAGGAGGGAAGAGCCGCATCGGCGGGATGGAGCAGGCTCAGCCAGCGGCCCTCCTGAAAGGCCGCTTCCACCTCTGGCAGGCCGTAGGCTTCCTCCAGAGTGAAAGGCCCCACCCGCAGGCGGGCCAGAGCTGCCAGGTGAGCACCGCAACCCAATTGCTGTCCCAGATCGTGGGCCAGGGCACGAATATACGTTCCCTTGCCGCATTCCACCTCGATGGTGGCCAGCGGTGGCTGAAAGGCCAGCAACTGAAGGCGATGGATGGTCACCCGTCTGGCTTGGCGTTCCACCTGCCTTTGGGCGCGGGCATAGCGGTAGAGGGGCTCGCCGCTGTACTTGAGGGCGCTGAACATAGGCGGCACCTGGTCGATCTCGCCCACGAAGGCGGTCAAGGCCTCCTCCACCTGCTGGCGGCTGATGGCCGAAGGGTCGGCCTGGGATAGGAGCCTGCCCGTAGCGTCGAGGGTGTCGGTGGTGATGCCCAGGCACACTTCGGCCCGATAGACCTTGGTGGCCTCCATCATATACTCGCTGAGGCGGGTGGCCTTGCCCAGACATACCACAAGGACGCCGGTGGCGGAGGGGTCCAAGGTGCCGGCGTGGCCCACGCGGCGCACACCCGATAGGCGTCGTACCAGAGATACG
>CAZSHQ010000040.1:0-7824 GCA_964606995.1 uncultured Dehalococcoidia bacterium
ACCACTCGATCCTCCAGCGGCTGGCGGATGGCCTCCAGCACCGAGTGGCCGAACTCGGGCAGTTCGTCCAGGAAGAGCACACCCCGATGACTGAGGCTTATCTCCCCCGGGCGCGGCCGACGCCCTCCCCCTACCAGACCGGCGTTAGAGATAGTGTGGTGGGGTGCCCGGAAGGGCCGCTGGGTGATCAAGGGCCGGTCAGAGGGCAAAAGCCCGCTCACACTGTAGACCTTGGTCACCTCCAGTACCTCCTCGCTGGTCATCGAGGGCAGGATGGAGGGTAGGGCCCGGGCGAGCAGCGTCTTGCCGGCGCCGGGCGGGCCGCTCATGAGCACGTTGTGGCCGCCGGCCGCCGCCACCTCTAGGGCCCGCTTGACGTGCTCCTGCCCCTTGATGTGGCAGAAGTCCACCCCCTCCCACAAAGCCTCGGCCGTGGGGGCCGCCGCCTCCTCCCGGTCGAAGGGGGCGATGGGAGCCAGCCCCTGGAGATGAGCCGACAGTTGACCCAGGCTGGCTACAGGGATGATCTCCACCCCATCAATGAGAGACGCCTCGCCGCCGTCGGCCGCGGGAACGAAGATGCTACCGATGCCGTGCTCTCTGGCCAGGGCCGCCATGGGCAGTATGCCATGGGTATGGCGCACCTGCCCATCCAGCGATAGCTCCCCCAAGAATAGACTGCTGGAAACGTCTGCAGTCACCTGCTCGGACGCGCTGAGGATGCCGATGGCGATGGGCAGGTCGTAGGCTGGGCCCTCCTTGCGGATATCGGCTGGGGCCAGATTGACCGTGATGCGCTTCTGGGGGAACGTCAATCCGCAGTTGCGGATAGCCGAGCGCACCCGTTCCTTGGCCTCCTGAACGGCGGTATCAGGCAGGCCAACGATAGTGAAGGCGGGGAGCCCGCTGGAGATATCGACCTCCACCTCCACCAGCTCCCCGTCCAGCCCGATGACGGCGCAACTGCTTACCTTAGCCAGCATCCGAGGCCTTCCATCCGCTAAACTATATTCCCATGCACGCCATCTTTCAAGAGAACCTCTGCGCCTCAGCATCCCTCCCTGCGGCAGAATGCATTGACACCCTGCGACAGGCCTGATAGCCTGTCGCCACACAAGGAGGGAGCGCAATGAAAAGAGCAACAGGTCTTCTTCTCGCCTCCTTCGCCCTGGTTGTGCTGCTGGCGGCCTGCGGCGGCGAGGAGGAGACTGGTGTCCTGGCTGTCGCCTTCCGCCTGGATGGTGAATCCCCCATACTGTGTGCCTACGTTGGTGATCCCGCTGAAGACCCGTGGGAACTACCAGCCGGCCCCTATTATATCGAGGCGGTAGATCAGGATGATGTGGCCATCTCGCTGGGGGCGGTGGACATCGAGGCGGGCGATGTTGTCGGGTTCCCGCCCTCGTTTGACGCGGCCGGTGGCGTGGCGGACCCGGAGCATGCCGAGTCGCTCAAGACGGTCGCCAACTTCCTGATCGACTTCGAGCTGTCGGAGTATGTCTTCCTGGAGGCGGTCACCGCCGGATTCACCGAGTTCCCCTTCGATCCTGCCGTCGAGGCCGATGAGGCCGACGTCCAGGAGCTATTCGATATCTACGCAGAGATGCTGGCCCAACAGGACGCCGTCGAGGCTGCTTTCTCTCAGATCGAGGGCCGGGCGGAGGTCTCCTTGGGCGTCTCCTACGTGCGCTCCCCGTGGGCGCCAGCGCCACGCTTCCCGCAGGTGGCCAAGAAGAAGCTCTACGACTGGTCCAAGGGCACCTACAGCTTCTTCTACGACGTACTAGTGGGCGATAACCGAAAGTGCATCCTGGAAATCGTTGACAAAATCCCCCAGGAGAAGCGGGAGGAGATCTTCAGCAAGCTGTCGTATGACAAGAAAGGCGACGCTGCCAGCTTCGACGACTGGGTGAAGAAAGTCAAGGAGGACGACTCGTTCCTCATAAAGGAAGGGTTGGGCATCTCCCTCGAGCTCGGCGGTCTGGCTCCGATGGCCGTATACGAATCCGGGCACGAGCCTCGCAAGAGGTTGGCCGAGACGGGACCGAAGGCGGCCAAATACGCAACAGAGAAGGTGGTGGAAGCCTACAGGCACGTGCCGGGAGTGAAGAGGGTTTTTGAGCTGGGCGACAAGGCGAAGGAGTGGGCAGAGTACGCCGAGAAGCTCCTCAAGAAGCCAGGTGTCACCCTGGAGGAGACGGCGCGCGGCAAGGCCCAGCAGGCGCTGGAGGACAAGATCAAGAGCAACCTCAAGGAGCGCTACCCCCATCTCCCCGACAAAGCCATCGATGCTCTCGCACAGTATTTCGCGAAGAAAGCAGTCAAGGCGGTCCCCAGGCTGGCGCGCACCGCCACGCCGGCGGCGGCCGCGCCCAAGACCACGCCCGGGGCTACGCCCAAGGCGACCCCGAAGGCCACCCCTGCACCCACACCCACGCCTACCCCGGTGGCGACGCCAACCCCCGCCCCCGACTCGGAGTGGCTCGTCCCCGGCTCGGGCTGGATCGAAGGGTATGTGCAGGGCATCGCCAATGAGTGGGTGGCGAAGTGCTTCAAGGGCGACGTGAAGCCATACGCGGATGCCCTGCGCCAGTCCCTTATCAACGCCATGATGGACGGCGCCACGGAGGAACAAGCGAAAGCTGACTGCCCCCCGGATGTGTACGCGCCTACTCTGCCCGATGCTGGCTGGATCGAGGAGTACGTAGGTGGCATCGCCGATCAGTGGCTGGCCAAGGAGATCTACAGCGGCTTCGACGTGGCGGTGGCGGCGGACGACATGCGCCAATGCCTCACCGACCGCTTCCTGAACCTCTGCTTCAGCGAGGAGGAGTCGAAAGCCGAGTGTCCAGCCTGGCTATTCGAGCCGGTTCTCACGCCGGAGGCGACGGCGACACCCACACCGACGCCTGAGCCGACGCCCACGCCTCAGCCGACCGAGACGCCGACTCCGGAGGGAGGCCAGGTGACCGCGGTGGGTGAATACACAGGTGACCCCTTCTCGGACTTCGTCTGGGTGGAGAATAAGGTCACGCTCGTCTTCGACACCCGCGGCGGGCCTATCATCAGTGGCGAAGGGCACTTCCGGTGGGAGGACCCCGCTGCGCCCTGCCCGTATTGGAGAGACTACACCTATCACTATACAGGCAACTACTCCCCCGACTCTAAGACGCTGAGCGGAACCTGGGAGAACGAGTGGGTGATCCAGGGCTATCATTGGAGGGTGGACGAGGGGTGCGTGGACGTGGAGGAGAACCGCACTAGCGGTAACGACTCAGGTGAGTGGGGAGCCAAGTTGGAAGATGGGGTGGTGAGAGCCACTAAGGGCCGCCCGTTCACGCTGACTGTGCAGGGCTAGTGAGCAACTGCCGCTCCTAGGCCCCAGGTATTGGCTCGCCTGGTCTACTCGCTGCGGCCGCCCTCTAGGCGTCGGCTGACCGAGATGACGCCCCGCACAGACGCTAGCCTGCTCAGCAGTCGGGCAAGCTGCTCGATGCCAGTGGTCTCCAGCGTGACGAACACCGACAGGGTGCCATCACCATGTTCCTGGGCGTGCAGGCCCGCCATGTTCACTTTCTCCTCAGCTACCAGGGCGCTAACGTCCCGCAGCAACCCCACCCGATCCCAGGCCTCGATGTGCACCGCCACCGGGTAGAACTGGCCGCGTCGCCCCCATTCCACCTCCACAAGCCGCTCCTTTTCCGGCACGTGGAGGATGTTGTGGCAGTCGCGACGATGCACCGTCACCCCTTCGCCGCGAGTCACATAGCCGATGATATCGTCGCCGGGCACAGGGTTACAGCATCGAGCCGTGCGGGTGAGAAGATCGCCGGTGCCCAGGACGCGTACGCTCGGAGTCACAACAGCCGGCGGAGGGCCCGCCGCTGTAGGGGGAGAAGGGGCCTCCTCCAGCGGCTGCAGGAGAGGAGCAAGCCTGAGGATCATATGGTGGGTGCTGATGCCGCCGTAGCCCACCGCCTCCAGGAAGCCGTCCAGTTCCTCGTACTTGAAAAGCCGCAAAATCTCATCTTCCACCTGCGATAGTGCTACCCCCAGGCGCCGCAGTTCCTTTTCCACCAGATCACGGCCGCGGCTGATGTTCTCAGCCCGCTCCTGCTTCTTGAACCACTGACGGATCTTCTCGCGAGCGTGGCTAGTGCGCGTATAACCCAGGCTAGGGCCGAGCCAGTCACGCGAGGGGCCTCGCGATCTCTTGCTGGTCATGATCTCCACGGCGTCGCCGTTCTGTAGCTGGTAGTTGAGGGGCACCAAGCGGCCGTTGACCTTCGCGCCGACGCAGGTGTGCCCCAGCTCTGTATGAATGCGATAGGCGAAATCGATGGGCGTGGAACCCACGGGCAGGTCCTTGACCTCCCCCTTGGGGGTGAACACGAAGACCTGGTCGCCGAAGATATCCGTCTTGACCGCTTCCACCAGATCCTCCGCCTGCGACAGCTCCCGCTGCCACTCCAGGAGCTGACGCAGCCACGCCAGCCGCTCCTCGTAGCGGATGTCCCGCTTGCCGCCCTCCTTGTAGCGCCAGTGCGCAGCCACTCCGTATTCGTCCGTCTGATGCATCTGGTGAGTGCGCACCTGTACCTCCAGAGGGCGCTGCCCCAGGCACATCACAATGGTATGCAGCGACTGGTACATGCTCTCCTTGGGATTGGCGATGTAGTCATCGAACGTGCCCGGGAGAGGCCGCCAGATCTGGTGGATCGCACCCAGGGCGTTGTAGCAATCGGCCACCGTGTCCACCAGAATGCGCACTGCCAGCAAATCATAGATCTCGTGGAAGGTCTTGCCCTCGGCGGTGTACTTCTCCATTTTCTGATGGATGCTATAGAGGTGCTTGGCTCGTCCCTGCACCTCTGCCTTGATCCCTTGCTTAGCCAGTTCTTCCCGAATGATCCCCTCCACGTGGGCAATGTAGCGTTCCCGCGCCTCCCGACGGGCATCTAACATGTCTGCTATTCGGCGATAGTCCCGGGGCTCCAGGTAGCGAAAGGCCAGGTCCTCCAGCTGCCACTTGAGTTGCCAGATGCCCAGACGGCCGGCCAGGGGAGCGTATATCTCCATTGTCTCTCGAGAGATGCGCTGCTGATCCGCAGGCGGCAGGGGATGCAGGGTTTGCATATTGTGCAGGCGGTCGGCCAGCTTGATGATCACTACCCGCAGGTCCTCCGCCATGGCCAGGAACATCTTGCGCAGATTCTCAGCCTGGGCCTCCTGCTCGCGGTCTCGCTGATCGGGGGCCTGCCAGGGGATCTGGCCCAGCTTGGTGACACCGTCCACCAGCTTGGCCACGTCCCGCCCGAACCGCTTCTCGATAGCGCCGTTCTCGACGCCGCAGTCCTCCTGCACATCGTGGAGGACAGCAGCGGCCACGGCAACGGCATCTAGCTGGAGGTCGGCCACAGTCAGAGCTGTATGAAGGGGATGGGTGATAACAGGGTCGCCGGAGAGGCGCAATTGGCCAGCGTGACGCTCGGCAGCGAACTGGTAGGCCTCCTTGACCAGGGAGATCCCCTTGGCGGGAAGATACTGCCCTGCCCTGTCAAAAAGCTCCTCAGCATCCACGAGCGCCTGCTCACCACCCCTCGGCATATCTTAGTCTAGCACCTTGCCCAGGTTCACGTCACGCCCGCCTTTACACAGCCACGGCCCCTTTTGTATGCTCAGCTCGATGAGTCGTCTTTATAGAGCGCCACGGGGAACGGTCGATGTCCTGCCCCAGGAGCAGCCCTACTGGGAGCACGTCTACCAAACGGCTACTCGCCTCTGCCAGCTCTACGGCTACTCCCGTATCGAGACGCCCATCTTCGAGGAGGCTAGCCTATTCGTCCGCGGCGTGGGCCAGACCACGGACATCGTCCAGAAGGAGATGTACGTCTTCCAGGACCGCGGCGGCGAAATGATGGCCCTACGGCCCGAGGGTACGGCCAACGTCTGCCGGGCCTACATTCAGCACGGCATGCGCAACCTGCCCCAGCCCGTCCGCCTGTACTACTGGGGCCCAGCCTTCCGCTACGACCGCCCCCAGGCGGGACGGCAGCGCCAGTTCACCCACTTCGGCTATGAGGCCATCGGCGAGGACGACCCCGCCCTGGATGCTGAGGTCATCGAGCTGGCCTGGCGTCTCTATCAGGAGCTCGGCCTCACCGACCTCACCCTCCAGCTGAACAGCATCGGCGACCGTAATTGCCGGCCCCGCTATCTAGCCGCTCTCAAGGCCTACTATGAAGATAAGCTGGCCAGGGTTTGCCCCGACTGCCGTGCCCGCTTTGAGAAGAACCCCCTGCGGCTCTTGGACTGCAAGGTCGAAGGCTGCCAGCCAGTCATCGCCGGCGCGCCGCCCTTCACCGACTACCTCTGCGAGAGCTGTGCCCAGCACTTCCAGGAGGTTCGCTCCTACCTGGAGACTATGGGCATCCCCTACAGCCTTAACCCCCGCCTGGTCCGAGGGCTCGACTACTACACCCGCACCGTGTTCGAGATCCAGCCGCCCGAGCAGGGAGCCCAGAACACCATCGGCGCTGGCGGCCGCTACGATGGCCTCATCGAGGAGCTGGGCGGCAGGCCCACGCCCGCCATCGGCTTCGCCACAGGCATCGAGCGCATTATCACCAACCTCAAGCGGGCCAAAGTGCCCATACCTGCGCCTGCCGGGCCAGCGGTCTTCGTCGTCTACCAGACGGCCGCTGCTCGTTCGGCCGCCGTCAGCCTAGCCAGCGAGCTGCGCCGAGCGGGCATCGCCGCCGTCATGGCCCTAGGCGAGCGCAGCCTCAAGGCTCAGATGCGCCAGGCCAACGCCGCCGGGGTGCTCTACGCCGCCATCCTGGGAGAGGAAGAGCTGGCCACCGCCACTGTAATCCTGCGTCGCATGGAGGATGGCCACCAGGAGCGGGTGGCTACCAAGGACGCTCGTCGCCTGATCGCCAAGGGCCTGCGCCAGAGCAGATAGCGCCCTTCCTCACCCAAGAGTGTTTGTGCTATAATCCAGATAGTGGAAAGCCCCCAACGGGGCTTTATGTGTGTTGGTATCCGCCATGTGGGACAAGCTGGAAGGCATCGAGAAGCGATACGAGGAGCTGGCTCAGGAAATGGCCCAGCCGGAGGTGGCGGCCGATTTCCAGCAGCTGCAGGCCCTGGCCAAGGAGCACGCCTCCCTGGAGAGCATCGTCTCTCTCTATCGGGAATACAAGCGGGTGGACGCGGCCCTGACCGACGCTCAGTCGCTGGCGGACGAGAGCTCCGACCCGGAGCTGACGGCCATGGCCCGCGACGAAGCGACTGAACTCGGCCAGCAGCGCCAACGCCTCGAGGAGGAGATCCGGCACGCCCTCCTGCCCAAGGACCCCTTCGACGAACGGCCGGTGATCATGGAGATCCGTGCCGCTGCCGGAGGCGGAGAGGCCGCCCTTTTCGCTGCCGATCTCTTTCGCATGTACACCCGCTACGCCGAGCGTCAGGGCTGGCCTATAGAAGTTATGTCGAGCCACCCCAGCGACCTGGGCGGCTTCAAGGAGATCATCTGGGAGGTACGCGGCCGCGGGGCCTACTCCCGCCTCAAGTATGAGGGCGGTGCCCATCGGGTGCAGCGCATTCCCGTCACCGAGGCCGGTGGTCGCATCCACACCTCCACCGCCACCGTAGCCGTGCTGCCTGAAGCCGACGAGGTCGACCTGAAGATCGACGACGACGAACTGCGCATCGATATCTTCCGCGCCGGCGGCCATGGCGGCCAGAACGTGAACAAGCTGTCCACTGCCGTTCGCATCACCCACATCCCCTCCGGCATCACTGCTGTCTGCCAGGACGAGC
>CAZSHQ010000041.1:0-7053 GCA_964606995.1 uncultured Dehalococcoidia bacterium
GGGGGTCGCGCTCCGGGAAGAGGTGCACCCGCGACGGCTCGCCCAGCCAGACGGCTAGCTCCTCGACCAGGGCGCGTGCCCGGTCGGGCCGTGCGGTCAGCACCAGGATGGGCCACGATAGGCCCTGGGTCAGGGCGGCGATTGTCGCCGCCTTGGCCCCGTCGCTCACCCCCAGCACCAGGCGTTGCGGCGAGCCCTGCTCGAGGGCTGCCAGGGCGTCGCCGAGGGCGCTGGTCGACCGTACCAGCGGCAGCAGGCCAGAGAGGTTCATCGCTAAACACCTCTAGGGGCTGGCCACTTCGACCAGCCCCTCGGCGATATTGTAGCAGTCTGCCACTAAGCAGGCAACGCGATTAGTTATAGCGGTTCATGGCCACCGCCAGCCCCTCGCGGAGGAGGCAGGCCACCGCCTCCGCCGCCCGCTCCACCGCCGCCTCCAGCGCCTCCTGCTCCTCGGGCTCCGGCTCGCCCAGGACGTACCTGGCGACGACGAGAGGGTGGGTGACGGGCTCTCCTTCGGCCGTGCGCGGTCGGCCGATGCCGATGCGCAGGCGGGGGAAGTCCTCGCTGTCGATGGCGTAGATGATGTCGCGCAGGCCGTTGTGGCCGCCGTCGCCGCCGCGCGGCCGCAGGCGGATCCTTCCCACCGGCAGCTCAAGGTCGTCGCAGATGACCAGCATCTCCTGCGGCGATAGCTTGTAGCGTTGCAGGAGGTTGGCTGCCGCGTCGCCGCTGCGGTTCACGAAGGTTCGGGGCTTGGCCAGCACCAGGGGCTGGTCATCCACCTGCCCCTCGCCCACCCTGGCCCAGCGGCTGCTCTTGAAGGGAATGCTCCAGGTGCGGGCCAGTCGCTTAACGCACCAGAAGCCCACGTTGTGGCGATGGGCAGCGTAGGCCTGGCCCGGGTTGCCCAGGCCTACCACCAGGCGAACATCGGAGAAGGGGCCGATCATGCAGGCGAAGGGTCGCTCGTGCCGGCGCTCAGCTTGGGCCACTCTTCCCTGGGGAGGGCCTGCTGGCTGGTGGTGAAAGCATTGTGGATAACGCGCGCCACTTCCTCGGCCATGTCCTCTACCGCCTCCTCGCTCAGGTCGGGGATTGGCTCCTGCAGCTTGGCGAAGACGGGGGCCAGCAGAGACTTCACGCGCGCCTCTACCAGAAGGCGACGCAGGAAGCCCAGGAGCTCATCGTCGAGGACATCGGCCAGGGAGCGGGCCTGGCTGGCCTGCACAAGCTGAACAAACTGCTCCACCCGCGCTTCGCCGCTGGCGGCCAGGATCTGACTTACCGCCTTGGAGGATAGGCGCTGCAACTGCTGGTTGAGAGCCCTCTCCAGGCGAAGCTTCACCCGCTGGACCTCCTCCCAGAGCGGCTCGTCGTTCAGGGAGATGCCGCAGACCGGGCAGCGGGCGCCATCCCTTAGCTCTCGCTCCAGAGTCGTGCACAGTGTGCAGGGGCCGATCCGCTGAGGAGTGTCTTCGTACTCGGCCAGAGCGTCCTCACCCTGGGGCGGCCCCAGCTCTCTGAGGGTATTAAGGCGGCGCAGGGCCTGAGCGTGAGAGACAGTGTCCAAGAGCTGGGCGTGGAGGGTCAGAAGTCCCTCATAGTACCGCTGGTGGTGCTTGAGGTAGGCGGATTGATAGCGCTGGCGGAAGCGCTCGAAGGCGGCTCGCACACCGGCCCAGCGGTGTGGTTCGGCCACCAGGGTGGCGAAGCAAAGTTCCTCCAAAGCGAGGGTGCGATCGATGGCCAGTTCGGGCTCGCTCTCTGGCACCACCGCCTCGATGAGGAACCGCCGCATGTGCGCCGTCTTGCCGGCGTCATCTGGGTTCTCGACCAGGGCACGGCAGAGGTAGATGTCCTCGGCCAGATCGCCGGGGCTGGGGTACAGGCGGCAGGCGGTCTCGGCGAAGGTTGCTGTGGTCGTGGCTTCGCTCAGGGAGGCCAGGCTCTCCGGGGCGCTGGCCATTCGGGGCATGTCGGCCAGGAGGTCTTGAAAGCGTGGCGCCTTCTCTCGCGCCGCCTCCCGGACTTGGCTCAGGGCTGGCAGCAGCTCCGCCAAGCGAGCGTCAGGGGCGGCGTCGGCGGGCGCGGCCAGGGCGACGGCCAGGCTGTGCAGATAGGGCTGGGCTGCCCGCTGGGCCAGCAGGGCCTGGGCCAGGAGTTCGAGGCGGGGCGCTGTCTCGCGAGGCGGGAAGATGTCGGCGGGGCTGATTTCCAGGGGTGGGTTCTCCAGAAGCTGGCCGTTGGCCAGGGCCGTCATGGCGCTCGACGAGAGGGCGAGTGCTTCCTCACAGCCTGGCGCTTGCTCCTCCCTCGCCTTATAAGCGGTGGCTGTCTCCCGCAGGCGAAGCCCGCGGTGGACCGCCTCGCTTGGCGCACAAACGGCTACGCCTGCGGCGATGGGGCCCAGGCGGCCGGACAGCGGCTCGCTGAGGATGACGATGCAGAAGTCGCCTTCCGCCAGTTGCCCTAGCTGGGGCTGCCAGCCTTGGCTCACGATGGCTTGGCCGCACTGCTCGCAGCCTTGGGCGTCCACCACGGTCAGGCGACAGCGTTGCTCCGCCAGTGTGGCCGCACCTCCCGGGTTGTCGTGCTCAGCCGGGTCAGGACGCTGGCGGCCGGGATCGCGGTGGAATCCTAGCATGGGCTCTTCCCTTCCTGGCCGGCTCCTAGACGTCCGATAACTAAACCGCGCTGCCCGCGTTCCACAGGGACAATTATGAATTATGCTCCCCCGAGCGCCGCCTGTCCATACTTATTCTTAACACCTGGGCATGCCTATTCTTGCTCAGGCTCGCGCTTCCAGAATCAGGCCACAGGTGTGGCTGGCGCCCTGCTAGTCGAGCAGTCCTTCCCTGAGGGCGCGCACGCCGGCCTCCGTGCGAGAGGCCGCGCCCATCTTCTTGCGGATATTCGCGACATGCTTGTGAGCCGTGAGGAGACTGATGCCCAGTACGGTCGCAATATCTCTGTCCGATTTGCCGGCTGCCACCAGACGGAGAACGGTCATTTCACGGAGGGTGAGCCTATAGCGCTTCGCTCCCTGCGCCCGGTGCTCCACTCGGCTTTCGAGCTCATCCTCGGCTCCTCGGAGCGCGTCCTCCGCCCGTTTGCGCTCGGCCAGTTGCTCCACCCAATTGCGCAACCGCGCGTCTGCGGGCTCATGACCCAGGAGGTTCGACGGGGACAGGTAGTAGAAGTTATCGTAGACCTCAGTGCCGACAATCACGATGGGGTGGGTGCAGAGCACGTCCAGTAGCAACGCCGCGCTGAAGGCCCGCCGGTCGTACTGGCAAATTGCCAGGCAGCTGCCGCCGCGAAAGACCTCGTTCACCCTCGTCTCGTACTCGATCAGCCGTTCGGAGCCGGGGAGCCGCCGCAGCGCCCAGCTCATCTCGCCGGTCACCCGTAGGGCCTGGTAGCCGTCGACCAGTGCCTGCTCTGTCTCCGCCCGCAGCAAGGCCATCATCCTATCCGGATCAAAGAAACCTTCCTGCACGTAGGTCTCGTCGCGGCTCACGATCGACAGTTGGCCGTGGGCCAGGTAGGGTTCGACATCCAGCCCGTCGTCCCGCAAGTGGCTCAGGATGTCCTCCGCGGTGTGAGTATCCACGATGTAGAGCACCTTCTCGCCCCGCTCCAGCCCTTGGCGCAAGAAGGGCGTGAGCACTGCCCGGCGCTCTTCTTCCGTCTGGTAGAGACAACAGGCGTGATCGCCTCTCGCCAGTTCCGCTATCGTGCGTGGGGGACGG
Organism: uncultured Dehalococcoidia bacterium; assembly: GCA_964606995.1. GTDB lineage: Bacteria > Chloroflexota > Dehalococcoidia > SM23-28-2 > SM23-28-2 > SM23-28-2. Next base: position 3,756 of record CAZSHQ010000041.1, read on the forward strand.
CTATGCGCCATCTTCCTAGTTCCCGCCGTTCCTCAACGTTCTGACTCCCCTTCGGGCTCTCTTAGTGCCTGCTCCATGGCGTAGACGTACTCACGCTATTGTACGTCGACCGAGCGCGGTTTGTCCATACCGATTTTTGCGTAGGCGCTAGTGTTTGAGGGTATCAGGCCACATGTGATGCTGCCGTCCCTGCTAGTCGAGCAGCCCTTCCCTGAGTGCCCGCACGCCCGCCTCCGTGCGAGAGGCGGCGCCCATCTTGTCGAGGATATTCGCGAGGTGCTTGTGAGCGGTGAGGGGACTGATGCCCAGTACGGTCGCGATCTCCTTGTCCGCTCTGCCGGCCGCCACCAGATGGAGGACAGTGAGCTCGCGGAAGGTGAGGCCGTAGCCGTTCACTTCCCGCGTCCGCCGCTCCACTCTGCTCTCGATGTCCTCCCTGGTCTTTCGGAGCGCCTCCTCCGCCCGCTTGCGCTGGGTGATGTCTCGTATTGCCGCCACCGCGACTGTCTCCCCCCCGTATCGGGTGGCTTTGCCGCAGGCTTCGACAACAAGAGTCGTTCCGTCTTTTCTGAGGCCGATCAGTTCAAAAGGCTTTTCATATCCTGAAACCGTGGCCTGTAGCACCAGATCACGGGATTCAGGGGCCGCGAAGTCCCACGGATGCATACCAATGACTTCAGATGGTTCGTATCCGAAAATCTCCCCAAATCTCTGGTTTGCATCGACAATCTTGCCCTTCTTGTGAATGGCTATCCCTTCGAAGGTCGCATCCGATAATGTGTGGAACCGCTGTTCGCTCTCCCGCAGCGCCTCCTCTGCCCGCTTGCGCTTGCTGATGTCGCGTGAAATGCCCAGAGTGCCAATAGCCTGGCCATCTGGGTCGCGCAGGATAGCAAATTTGGCCTCGACCCAGACTGTGGAGCCGTCCTTACAGGTTTGTTCAACCTCCACTGTCCGCGACCGCGTCAGGTCCTTCTCCTCCATCTGTTCTATCGCCTGTTCAGCCATGATGGCCTTTTTGGCAATCTTGAGGGAGGCGGAAGTCAACATCTGTTTCAGCGTCTGGCCCATTGCTTCCTGAACGGTGTAGCCTCGCAACCGCGTGACGGAGGGACTCATGTAGGTAAAGCGGAGGTTCGTATCCATGGTCCAGATGACGTCTGTCACGTTCTCGGCAAGCAGACGGTAGCGTCCCTCGCTCTCTCGCAGCGCGTCCTCCGCCCGCTTGCGCTCGCTGACGTCTCTGACTATCCCCTGGCGCGCTGGCTTTCCCTGATAGGTGATCCTGGTGACAGAGATCTCAGCATCGAACTCGCTGCCGTCCTTGCGCAGTGCCTTGTACTCGTACTGCTCAGGCTCGTCTTGCCCTTTTTCCCTGGCATAGCCCCTCTCCACCAGCAGCTCTCGGTACTCCGGCGATATGAACTCGCTGAACGAGTGACTCACCATCTCCTCATCGCTCTGGCAGCCGAACATCTTCAGTAGCGCTGGGTTCACGAACTTCATTTCGAGCCCTTGGGCGATCACTATCCCATCGATGGAGTCCTGTACCACCCTGCGGTATTTCTCCTCGCTCTCCCGCAGCGCCTCCTCCGCCCGCTTGCGCTCGCTGATGTCGCGGCCGATACCCAGTACCAGGGTCTGATTCCCGATCTTTACCGGGAATCCCTTTGTTTCCACTGCAATGTGCTTGCCGTCTTTCCGGATCAGGGTGAACTCGTCCGGCCCAGTGGGGAGGCCTTGTACAAGCTTGGCCACGGTCGCAGCCGCTCTTGGCAGTTGCTCTGGAGGAAACAGATTCGAGTCAAACAAGCTCTTTCCTATCAGTTCCTCCTTCTTATAGCCGGTTAACTCTTCCGCCGCCCTGTTGCCGTCGGCGAAGTTGCCTTCCAAGTCGTGCAGATAATAAGCATCCGGTGCAAACTCAAATAGTATCCTTAGCCGCTCCTTGCTCTGCCGCAGCGCCTGCTCCGCCCGCTTGCGCTCAGTGATGTGCCCCAATCGCTCGGCAACAGCATTGATCAGGGCCCTCTCTTCCTTCAGGAAGGGCCCTTCATTGCTCTCGGGTCTCTTGTCCAGGTAGTAGACCTCCACGCTGCCAGCCCGCTGGCCGCCTACCCTGATGTTGGAGGCCTGCCTCCAAGTCGTCTCTTTGAAGTTTGCCGTCCTGAACTCTTGACCATCGACGATGATTCGTGCGCAGGTGGCCTCGGGATACTGCCAGGACTCCCTGATGAGCTCAGCCGTGCCCTGCAATATCTCCTCCAGCGAAGTACCGGGCTTCTCAACAAGACCGGAGATGCCGTAGAGGCAGTCCAACTCCTTGATCCGCTCGGCAAGTTCGTACTCCCGCCGCCGCAGCGCCTCCTCCGCCCGCTTGCGCTCGCTGATGTCGCGCCCCGTACCGTGCACCCCAGCGTACCGGCCATCCTCATCGAAGATGGGATAGCCACTCCACTCCGTCACCTTCGTCCCCATTGGCGTGACGTGGTGGCTCACAATCCCCGTTACCAGACCCTTGGTCTGCACCATCTTGCGGATCGCCCGAATGGTCGATAGTGCGTCCTCAGGATGCAGGTAGTCCAGCATTGGCGTACCCAATATCTCCTGTCTCGCCCTGCCGAGGAATTCGCACATCGCGTCGTTGACGAGGCTGACCCTGTTGTCCTTGTCCACCCTCAGGATCAGGACGCCCGTCAGGTTGGTGGTATCGATGTATTCCTGTGTCTTGGCCGCCAGCGCATCGGTCATGGCGTTGAGGTCGCGGGCGAGAGAGGCCACTTCCTCCGGGCCGGAGACCTTGGCCCGCGCCGCCGAGTCGCCGGCGGCGATCGCCCTGGCGCTTGGCCGCAGCGTGGCCAGGGGGCGTGTCGTCGACACGATGCCCACTCCTACCGTAGCACTGACCACCGCGAAGGCGAGGGCACTGAGACCAATGACCGGCCAGAGGGTGGTGTCTGCGACGCGATGTACTGCGGCTGTCGTGGCAACGGCAGCCAAGAGGAGGAGGCCCAGGGTGCCTGTCAGGATGGCTCTGCTTCGCGCTGATCTAAGACCAAGCATTGGCTTGCCATCCGTCCTTCGGGACACGAACGCGGACGTGAAGAAAGCGTGAATTAGTATAGCAATTGCCAGGGATATTGCAAGCTATGCTCGGATAGAGTGAAAACGTGCAAGATAGGGCCAGATAGAGCGTGATCGCAGGCAGCTAGCGGCGACTTCTTACCAGCAGCGTGCTCGCTCCAGCTTGTACTGTCTCCAGGACGTGGCAACGCATCCCTTCGCTCCGCTCAGGGCA
>CAZSHQ010000041.1:7153-7773 GCA_964606995.1 uncultured Dehalococcoidia bacterium
GGCTCCTTCGCTCCGCTCAGGGCAGGCTCCTTCGCTCCGCTCAGGGCAGGCTCCTTCGCTCCGCTCAGGGCAGGCTCCTGTCATTCTGGCCACATCGCCGCTGAGATTCTTCACTTCGCTCAGAATGACGGTAGCCGTCGCTGTCAGCCTGAGCGCAGCGAAGGGTCTCGCTTCAAGCGGCCCGGTGTCGGCCCGACTCGGGCATAGTACACACCTAGTCCAGCCCGGCCCGGAAGCGATGGTAGCCTATCACCTTGCTCAGGGCGTTGGCCCCCTGCTGGAAGCCGGTGAAGGTGGCGATGCCTCGCTCCAGAAACCTGCTGCGTATCTCTACCATCTCTCCCTCCAGGTGCCCCGGCTGGAGGATCATGAGAAATGGCTTCTGGCAGCGCTCCCTGTAGTCCGACACGAAATCCAGCAGGTTGTCCAGCAGGGTGGCGGTCATAAGCCTGCGGCTCTTGAGGAAGGTGGCCGCCGACTCCAGGACCACGGCGTCGACGTTGGCGTCCTCCTCCAGGATGGCCAGCATGCGCTCCAGATTGTCCATGAGGAAGCCCATGGCCACGGTGCCGCCGGCGTCCAGGGGGTTGCGGTAGCTCCCGCCGATGATGTTGAAGAAG
>CAZSHQ010000042.1:0-7738 GCA_964606995.1 uncultured Dehalococcoidia bacterium
CACGGTCTTGTTCACATGTTATTCGCTTAGATGCCGCATTTCTTCATCGTTGCAGCTTCTGATCTGGGGGTTTTGCACTTCCCTTCTTTCCTCATTGGCGTCGCTGCCGCGCCCACGCTAGCCGCCGCTGCCCGGGCGACCGTGTTGTAGAAAGCCTACGCTAGCTCCTCCAGGCGGGCCTGCAGGCCCTCCAGGCGAGTGCGGGCGGTAGCCAGCTTCTCCTCCTCCTTGCCCACCACCGCCGCCGGAGCCCGCGTGCGGAATTGCTCGTTGGCCAGCTTGGCCTCCAGACGGGCAACCTCCGCCTGGGTGCCGTCGACCTGGCGGCGCAGGCGGGCCCGCTCCGCCTCGATGTCGAACAGACCAGCTAGCGGCACCACTACCTGAACGTCCGCGAGAACGGCGGTGATCACTTGCTCTCGCGGAGCCGCCCCAGCCCCATCGACAATGTGCAGGGGCCGCACCCGAGCCAGCGTTTCAATGATGGGACGACTGGCCTCGGCTGCCTTGCGCATACCATCAGCTACCAGGTAGGCCTCCACGTATCGGATCGGCTCTACCCCTCGCTCAGCCCGAATGTTGCGGATGGCCCGTACTACCTCCATCACCGCCTGGGCTTGGCTCTCCGCCTCCTTGTCCAGCCAGCGCTTGTTCGCTCGCGGCCAGGGTGCAGCGATCAGGGCCTCGGCCTGCGGCTGGCGCAGGCGGGGTCTCAGGTTTTGCCAGATGGCCTCCGTGACGAAAGGCATGAAGGGATGGAGCAGGCGCAGGCTCATGTCCAGCACGTGCGCCACTACCGGCAGCGGTGAGGGGTCGCCGGCCTTCAGGCGCACCTTGGCCATCTCGATGTACCAGTCGCAGAACTCGCCCCAGAAGAAGTCGTGCACCTGGCGGCCGGCCTCGCCCACCTGAAAAGCAGAGAGCAGCTTTTCGACATCGCCGATCAGTCTCTGCAGCCGCGACATGATCCAGCGGTCCTCCAGGGTCATGTCGTCCTGCTGGCCTGGCTGCGGCGGCTCCACCGCCTCGTCCGCCAGGCTGGTGATGACGAAGCGAGCGGCGTTCCAGACCTTGTTGGCGAAGTTGCGCCCACCCTCCATCCTCTCGTCGGAGATACGCATATCGTTGCCGGGGGCACCAGCGGTGGCCAGCACGAAGCGCAGGGCATCGGTGCCGTACTTGGCGGCGGCCTCCACCGGGTCGACCACATTGCCCAGGCTCTTGGTCATCTTGCGGCCGTCGCGGTCGCGCAAAAGGCCATGCAGGTACACGTGGCGGAAGGGCACGTCGCCCGTGTTGTACAGCCCCATCATGATCATGCGGGCCACCCAGAAGAAGAGGATGTCGTAGCCTGTCTCCATGACCGTGGTGGGGTAGAAATAGCGCAGGTCCTCTGTGTCGTCGGGCCAGCCCAGGGTGGAGTGAGGCCAGAGAGCCGAGGAGAACCAGGTGTCCAGCACGTCCGGGTCCTGGTGGATGCCGGACGATCCACAGTGCTCGCACTGGCTGAGGTCCTCCAGGGCCACCGTGATCTGGCTGCAGTCGTCGCAGTACCAGACAGGGATGCGGTGCCCCCACCAGAGCTGGCGGGAGATGCACCAGTCGCGGATGTTTTCCATCCAGTGGAGGTACACCCTCGTGAACCGCCGCGGCGCGATCTTGATGCGGCCGTCTTTGACCGCTGCCATCGCTGGCTCGGCCAGGGCCTTCATGCTCACGAACCACTGCTGGCTGATGATGGGCTCGATGACGGTGTCGCAGCGCTGGCAGTGGCCGATGGAGTGGCCGTAGGGCTCGATCTTCTCCATCAGGCCCATGGTCTCCAGGTCGTCCACGATAGCGTCGCGGCAAACGAAGCGGTCCTGGCCAGAATAGGGGCCCGCTTCTTCGTTCATCATCCCATCCGGTCCCACCGACACGATGGAGGAGAGGCCGTGGCGCTCACCCACCTCGAAGTCCACCTGGTCGTGGCCGGGCGTTATCTTCAGGGCGCCCGTGCCGAAGGCGGGATCGACCGCTGCGTCACCAACCACCGGGATGCGACGATCCATGATGGGCAAGAGTGCCATGCGGCCGATAGTACTCTGATAGCGGGGGTCGTCCGGATTCACCGCCACCGCCACGTCGGCAACGATGGTCTCTGGTCGGGTGGTGGCGATGGTAATGTACTCGCCGCTAGGCTCCCCACTCTCATCCAGCAGGGGGTAGCGAACGTACCAGAGGTGATCAGCGTGCTCCTTGTGCTCCACCTCCAGGTCGGACAGGGCGGTCTGGCAGCGGGGGCACCAGTTGATAATCCGTTCGCCCTGATAGATGAGGCCATCGCGATAGAGGTTGACGAAGGTAGTGCGCACCGCCTTCTGGGGCCCCTCGTCCATCGTGAAGCGCTCGCGAGTCCAGTCGCAGGATGCGCCCAGCCGCTGATGCTGGCGGCTGATGATGTGACGATACCTCCCGACCCACTCCCACACGCGCTCCAGGAAGCCATCGCGCCCGAGGTCGTGGCGGGTGAGGCTCTCCCTGAGGAGTTCCTTCTCCACCACGTTCTGGGTGGCGATTCCAGCGTGATCCACTCCCGGTAGCCAGAGAGAGGGATCGCCCTTCATGCGATGCCAGCGGATGAGGAGGTCCTCGATGGTAGAAGTGAGGGCGTGGCCCAGGTGCAGTTCGCCCGTGACGTTAGGGGGCGGCATGATGATAGTGAAGGGCTGCTTGGCGGGATCGGTGCGGGCGGTGAAGTAACCTCCTTCCAGCCAGAGGCGATAGAGATTCTCCTCTACCTGGCTGGCGTCGTAAGCCTTGGCCATCTCGGTACGAGGGCTGTGGCCGCCTTTTTCAGCGGGGCTGGTCATCGTCAGCGACTTTTCGTCTGCGGTCAGGCAGGAAACAAAGGCGGCGGATACTCCCCCGATTAATCGAGGCAGGTTCGCCGCCCCAGGTGCTAGCATTTTAGTATTCCTGGCTATCTGCGTCAAACCGGTTTGGGCGCTGGCTCCTCTGGAAGATCGCTTCTTGAGTGAGTTTATCTCTCAGTTATCGGCGGCACCACTTGCGTCTAAACAGAAAACCGTTAATATATTCGTTACCAAAGCTAGGCGTCTTGCAAGTCATGCTGACAGCAGTTCTTCTCTAGGGTTGTGACTGGATTACAGATAAGCGCCCTCACCAAGTCTTTCGGCGGGATCATCGCCCTGGACGATGTATCGTTTGAGGTTCAGCCGGGCGAGATCGCGGGGCTTATTGGACCCAATGGCGCCGGCAAGACCACCCTCTTCAACTGCATAAGCCGCCTCTACGAGCCCGACCGGGGGGATATCGTCTTCGATGGCCATGATCTGGTGAAGCTAGCCGCCGACGAGATTGTGGACGTGGGCATCGCTCGCACCTTCCAGAACGTGGAGATGTTCAAGACGATGACCGTTATAGAGAACCTGCTGGTGGGTCAGCACAGCCGCTTCTCCCCGCCCCTCAAGGAAAACGTGCTCTTGCGATATGCCAACGCCGCCATGCACACAGCTTTCGAGGTCATCGCCTGCGTCGGTCGGCTACCGGCGGCGTGGAGGGAGGAGCGGCTGGCGCGGGACACGGCAGAAGAAGTGGTCAGGTTCCTCGGCCTGGAAGAGGTGAAGGACATGCGGGCTGGCGACCTTTCCTTCGGCATTCAGAAGACCGTAGAGCTGGCACGGGCCCTGGTCTCTAGGCCACGCCTGATTCTTCTGGACGAGCCAGCCAGCGGCCTCAGCCATCAGGAACTGGGCCAGCTAGGCAAAGTTATTAAGGGTGTCCGTGACGAATTCCGGGTGACCATTCTGGTGGTGGAGCACCACATGGAGCTTGTCATGCCCATTTCCGATCGCATTTGCGTCCTCAACTTCGGCCGGAAGATCGCCGAGGGGACACCGGCGGAGGTGCAAAAAGACCCCGCTGTGATTGAGGCTTACCTGGGCGGGTAGAAGCGATGTTGCAGGTACGCGAGGTCGTCGCCGCCTACGGGCCTATCGTTGCTCTCCACGGCGTGTCCCTGGAGGTGCCGGAGGGAAGCATCGTAGCGGTGCTGGGGGCCAACGGCGCCGGCAAGAGCACTACCCTGCGGGCCGTATCGGGCCTGCTACGACCCAGGAGCGGCAGCATCGAGTTCGACGGACAGCGGATCGACCACATGTCGGCGGAACAGATAGTCTCCCTGGGCATGTCTCACATCCCCGAGGGGCGGCAGCTTTTCAGCGAGATGACAGTGCTGGAGAACCTGAGGCTGGGGGCCTACTCTAGGTTCACCGGACTGGCAGGCAGTATCGGGGAATATCGGCAGCGAAGACAGGACTTCGAAGCGGCTGTCAAGCAGGTATTTGAGTACTTCCCCATCCTGGCCGAGCGTCGGAACCAGATAGCGGGCACCCTCAGTGGCGGCGAGCAGCAGATGCTGGCCATCGGCCGCGGGCTGATGGGCAACCCGCGCCTTCTCCTGCTCGATGAGCCGTCCATGGGCCTGGCCCCCATCGTCACGCGGGAGATCTTCGAGATTATCGAGACTATCAACCGAACGCAGGGGGTAACCATTCTCCTGGTGGAGCAAAACGCCAATCTCGCTCTGGAAATCGCCCACTACGGCTACGTGCTGGAGACGGGCCGCGTCGCCCTGGCAGATACCAGCGAGAACCTGCGAAAGAGCGAAGCGGTGCAGCGCTCCTATCTGGGTCAGTAGGAACTCGGGAGGACCGAAGTGGATGAGTTTCTGCAGCAGGTGGTGACGGGCCTAGCCACAGGCAGCGTCTATGGACTACTGGCCCTGGCCATCGTCCTCATCTATCGCACCACCAACGTCCTCAACTTCGCCCAGGGCGAGATGGCTATGTTCACCACCTTCGTAGCCTGGACGGTCCTGCAACGGGGGGAATACTGGCTCATGTTCCCCCTCGTCTTGCTCATGGCAGCTGCCATGGGTGGTTTCATCGAGCTGGTGATCATACGGCGGGTGGAGGGGGCGCCCGTCCTGAACATCATCATCGTCACCCTGGGACTGTTCGCCATCCTCAACAACGTAGCCACCTGGCGCTGGGGTGGCATACCCAAGGGCTTTCCCGCGCCCCCCGAGATCCAGGTGACGGGGGTCAAGTTCTTCGGCGAAGGGGCCCTGGATATCGGGCCCACGGTAGTCAGCTACCATGACCTGACCATTCTAGTGTTTGCAGTGGCTATCATGGCCGCCCTCTACTTGTTCTTCCAGTATACCCCCCTGGGCCTGGCCATGCGGGCCACCGCTCAGAACCCCATCGCCAGCCGCCTGATGGGCATTCGGGTGGGGCGCATGCTAGCCGTGGGCTGGGCCCTCTCAGCCACCGTCGGGGCGGTGGCCGGGCTGCTCATCGCCCCCCTAATTCTGCTCCAGCCCCCCATGATGATGGGCGTTCTCCTGTATGCCTTCGCCGCCGCCGTCCTGGGCGGCCTGGACAGCCCAGTGGGGGCGATAGTTGGTGGCCTCATTATCGGCGTAAGCGAGAACCTAGTGGGAACCTATACCCCAAAGGAGTGGCTGGGGCCCGATATGAAGCTGACGGTGACTCTGCTCATCATCGTTGTGGTGCTGCTGATCAGGCCGACCGGCATCTTTGGTAGACGAGCGCTGAGGCGGGTATGAGACGACTAGGCCCACCGCCGACAGCAAAGCTCATCGCCTTCGCCATTCTGGCGTTCTTCCTGCTCTGGTGGGTGCCCTTCAGCCACGTCCTGCCCGATGGGTTTCCCCTGCGCTTCGGCACCTATCGCACCTTCCAGGCCAGCATGATCGCGATGTGGGCCATCGTGGCCCTAGGCCTCAACATTCTCACCGGCTACAACGGCCAGATCTCCCTGGGCCACAGCGCCTTCGTAGCCATAGGCGGCTACACAGCTGCCATCCTCATGGTCGATTACGGCTGGCCTTTCTGGAGCACCATAATTCTGGGGGGCGCCATTGCCGGCACCGTGGGCTTTCTCATCGGCATTCCAGCCTTGCGACTCACAGGCCCCTATCTAGCCATCGCCACTCTGGGCCTGGCCCTGGCCACCCCTCAGATTCTAAAAAAATATGACGGACTCACCCACGGCACCCAGGGCATCAATGTTAGGCCAGAGGTGCCAGCTGCGCCCGGGTTCATAGAGGACTGGTTCGGTATCAGTCTGAGCAACGATGTATGGATATATTTCCTGGCTCTGTTCATTGCCTTGATCATGACCATCCTTGCCATAAACATTGTCCGCAGCCGCATCGGCAGGGCCTTCGTGGCCATTCGCGACAGCGAGATAGCGGCCCAAGCGATGGGCATCAGCGTGCCCCGCTACAAGACCATGGCCTTCGCCATCAGCGCCTTCTACGGTGGCATCGCTGGCGGAACCTATGCTCAGGTGGTGGGATTCGTCAGCCCCGAGAGCTTCAACTTCTTGCTGTCCATAAACTTCCTGACCACCATCGTGGTAGGGGGCCTGGCCTCCATATTGGGGTCCGTCCTGGGCGCCGCGGGCCTCATTGTAGTGCCCGAGATGCCGGGCCTTGTCAGCTTCATCCCCGGCGCTGGTCTGCCCGATGAGCTCTCCTGGGCTTTCTACGGCGCCGCTCTCATCCTAGTGATGGTCTTTGCCCCTTATGGTCTGGCCGGCCTTTTCCACCGTTTCGTCAGGTGGGTCTCTAGCTGGCCAGCGGCCTGGCGCGCCGGCATCCTGGCTGGGCTAGTGCTGGGCGTCGTTGCACGCGTCGTGGCAGGCGAACTAGCTGGCGCAGGAGTGGGGCTGGTATTAGGCCTGGTCGCTTTCTGTGCAATCACCGCCTGGATCTGGGGCCCGGCGCTCACGAGGGCTGGGGCAGGTGGCTACAGCCGCTCGGTCGAGGCGCTTAGGGGCATCCGGTCATCGTCGGGACAGACCGGGGCTGGATCAGAGGATGGGTCTTCCGAGAACCATCCAGACGCTGAAAGATGAAAGTGGGGTGATGGCAGCTAGGAGGCGCAAAGAAAACCCTTCAGGGCACGCGCAAGGCTGCCGACAGGCAGGCCTGCGATGCCCAGCGAAGGCGGGCTTCCGACGAATTAGGCCACCAATGGCTACCGGCAGCCCCTAGCGCAAGGCTATTTCTGGTAGACTAGGGTATCTCCCTGAGACGGGGAGGGTAAGAGTGACAATCCAAGGAAGGAGGCTGACGTAGCTATGTGGAAGCTAGGCAAATTCTGGCCGATCTTCCTCGCCCTGGCAGCGCTGTTGCTGGTACTGGCAGTGGCCTGCGAGGAGGAGGAAGAGGAGGGAACCCCCACCGGCACACCCACCGCTGCCGCCACCGAGACCGAAACTCCTGCCGCCGGCGAGGTCCCCGGCATCACCGACACAGAGATAGTACTGGGCAGCCACTTCGCCCTTAGCGGCACCTATGGGGCGGCGTACGCTCCCGTCATCGCGGGCGTCAAAGCCTACTTCAAGTACGTCAATGCGGAGGAAGGGGGCGTCTGCGGCCGTCAGATCGTCTTCAAGATAGAGGATGATCAGTACGACCCGGCCCAGGCCGTCGGGGTCACCCGCAAGTTGGTGGAGGACGACGAGGTGTTCGCCATGGTGGCCAACCTGGGGACGGCCGCTCACTCAGCCGTCTGGGAGTACCTGAACGAAGAAGGGGTGCCCGACCTGTGGATCATGTCCGGCGCCCACAAGTGGGCTGCGGACCCCGTGGCGCACCCCTGGTCGGTTGCCATCCTGCCGGACTACTATGTCGAGGGGA
>CAZSHQ010000043.1:0-7729 GCA_964606995.1 uncultured Dehalococcoidia bacterium
GCACCCCGCTCATCCACCACTGTACAACGGATCACATTCACAACCGCATTCGCCGCCTTGCCTGAGCAGTGTGGGGTAGCGTAACATTTCGCTTCGAGCATTGTCAACGACAAAGACAAGCCAGCAGATGACCCTTATACTACATAAACCATGAGAGTGCTCTCCTTGGCTGGGGTAGCCCTGGTGGCCATGGTGGGGATGGCCCTCCTTGCGGCCTGCGGCGGCGAAACCGCGGCCCCACCGGAGGCTACCGTTACCCCTGCCGTGCCCAGCGAGACGGCGGCTGACCTGGCGGCAGCCGGCGAGTACGAGCGCAACGGCCAGTACGAGCAGGCCGTGGCCGCTTATCAGAGAGTGGTTCAGCAGGCCGACGGTCAAGCCCAGCAGCAGGCCCGCTACGACCTGGCTCTGACCTACATCACCATCGAGCGATACGACGACGCTGTCACTGAACTGAAGGCCTATGTTGACGCCAAACCCTCGCGGGAAGACAGCCTGCGCGCCCGCTTCTTGTTAGGCCGAGCCTACGCCGCCCTGGGCGAGGGAGACAAGGCACGCCAGTCTCTGGAGGACTACGCCGACGACGAGGGGCCGGCGACCGTCTACGCCCGCCTGGAGATGGCTCAGCTTCTCGTCCAGCAGGGCCATCACGACAAAGCCGCCCAGGAGCTGGAGAAGGCCCTGGCGCTCGACGTGCCGCCCTCGCTGGCGCCGACCCTGTTTCTGAGGCTGGCCGACGTCTATCGGGAGACGGGTGACGACGAACAGGCCATCCAGTGGTACGATAGGCTCCTCCAGGAGAGCCCCTCCGATGTCTACAAGGCCTTAGCCCTATCCCGTATCGCCAGCCTCAGCCGCCGCCTGGGTGACGGCGAGCGCTGGCAGCAAGCCCTGCTGGACATCGTAGAGCAGTACCCTGAGTCGCCCCAGGCGCCGAACGCCCTTGACTCGCTCCGGGCGGCAGAAGTACCTCTAGGCCTTCTGACCCAGGGAATCGTCCACTACCGCCAGCGGGTCTACGATGAAGCCCTGGCTGTCTTCGATTCCGTCCTGGCAGGCAACCCGGCTGCGCCCCAAGCGGCGGTGGTCCACTACTATCGAGGGGCCATCCGCCAGCGACAGGACGAGCCGCAAGAGGCCTTGGCCGATTACGAGGCCTCCCTCCAGTTCGACCCTGACGGTGACCTAGCCGAGGATGCGGCCTGGGCCCGCACCCTCCTTCTTGAGGAGGTGGATAGGTCTCTTGAAGTCGCCGCAGCCTACCAACAGTTCTGGCAGGCCTACCCTGGCTCCCCTTGGGCAGACAGGGCAGCTTTCCTCGGCGGCCTGATTCCCTATCAGGCCGCCGACCCGGCGGCGGCCAGTGCAGCCTGGAAGGAGATGCTCGACGCCTCCACCAGCCCCGAGCGCCGCGCTCAGGCCCATCTCTGGTTGGGGCAGACAGACCTGGTGTTCTTCGATGACAGGGAGGGAGCATCGGCCCACTTCCAGCAGGCGCTGGAGGCCGCCTCCGCCAGCTTCTATGGGCTGCGAGCCGAAGCCTGGCTTAGAGACCAGGCTGCCCTCCCCCTTCCCCTCGGATCCGATGAGGGCACAACGGTGGCTGCCCCTGATTGGGATGCAGCTGAAGGGTGGCTAGCTTCCCTCTGGGGGCCGGAGGCCCTGGCGACCGACCCGTCGTCCTTCGACGTGCCAGCCTGGCAGCGGGGCCATGAGCTCCACCAGCTAGGCCTGGCCCGAGAGGCGACCACCGAGTTTCTCTGGCTTATCGACCAGAGCCGTTCGCAGCCTTGGAACCTCTACCGCCTGGCGCGCGCCCTCCAGGACCTCGGCCTCACCCACCTGGCAGCCCGCGCCGCTACCGGCTTGCTAGAGAGCGCCGACGGCCCCCTGGAGCAGGCCCCGCGGGCCCTTCTGGAGCTGGCCTACCCCTTGGATTACTTACCGCTCATCGATGCTGCCGCTGCCGAAAACGACCTGTCGCCCCTCGTCCTCCTGGCCATGATCCGTCAGGAGAGCTTCTTCGACCCCACGGCCAGATCGCCCGCTGGCGCCCTCGGCCTCACCCAGGTTATGCCCCTTACCGCCCAGGAAACCGCAGGGAAACTAAAGGTTGAGGACTTCTCGACCTCAGACCTGCTGCGGCCGCTGGTGAGCATCCGGTTCGGTGCCCACTACCTGAGCAGCCAGGTCGATCTCTTCGACGGCAACCTCTTCCTTGCCCTGGCTGCCTACAATGGCGGCCCGGGCAACGCCAGCCGCTGGTGGGAAAGCCTTCCCGCCGCGGACATGGATCTGTTCGTCGAACTCATGGACATTACCGAGACTCGCGCCTTTGTAAAGGTGGTGCTGGAGAACTACGCCATATACCGCTTTCTCTATGGGGGCGCCGCCCATCCCACCCTCCTGGCTAGCCCAGGCTCGTAGACGAACCTGCCCGGCGGGAGACAGGTTCAATTGACCCCGCCACGAGCCCTAAAGTATAATGGCGGCAGCCTGAGGCAGGGGAGAGGGTTGTGCCCAAGCGGACCTATCAGCCGAAACGAATCCCTCGCAAGCGCAAGCACGGTTTCCGTGCTCGCATGAGTACCCGCGGTGGTCGTCACGTAATCAAGCGCCGACGGCTCAGGGGGCGCTGGCGTCTCGCTGTCTAGCTGCGGCCTGCCGCCATAGGTTGTCGGCACATGAAGAAGAGGGAACGGCTGAAGGCACGCAAGGACTTTGTTAGCGTCTATCGGAAGGGTCGCGCCTGGACCAACCAGTTGCTAGTGTTGCGCGCCTTGTCTAGTGACTTGCCTCACCACCGCTGCGGATTCGTTGTTAGCAAGCGCGTGGGCAAGGCAGTGGCGCGAAATCGGCTCAAGCGGCGACTAAGGGAAGGGCTGCGTCCCCTGGCCGTTCAGCCGGGATGGGACCTGGTCCTTCTAGCACGACTTCCGGCTGCCAAGGCAAGCTATCACGAGTTACGAGAGGCGATAGTCAACCTGCTATCCCGCGCTCGCCTTTTGGACGGGGCTGACCCTGTTTGGCAGCAGGCAAGGAAGGAACGGTGAAGAGAGTAGTCCTGACAGCCATCCGTTTCTACCAGCGGCACATCTCCCCGACGATGCTGCCTTCCTGTCGCTACCTGCCTACCTGCTCCCAGTATGGCTACGAGGCCGTCCAGCGCTACGGTCTGACAAGGGGGGGATGGCTCGCCCTGCGGCGCTTGCTCCGCTGCCATCCTTTCAGCGCTGGCGGCTGTGACCCTGTCCCCTAGTCCATCCATGAGGCCAGCCAGGGCGGGCTTTCGAACATCGCCTCTGCCAGGAGGAATACAGTTCGAAGTGAAAAGCTCTTAGGGTCGTCCTTCCTCCTTCTGTTGGCGCTGGCGACCCTCTTTGTTGCTACAGCTTGCACCCGCATCGCCGAGCCCAAGGGCTGGGCAGGGCCGACGCTGGCAGACGACCTACTCGTGGCCAGCATCGGGCGGGGAGAACTGGCCGCCGTCGATATCGAGGATTCGAGCGGCAGAGTGACCCGGCTCTTCCCCCTCAAGGACCAGAAGCACCCTGACGGCAGCAAGATCGACCCCGAGGCCATCTACAGCACGCCAGTGGTGACTGATGGCACTGGCTACTTTGGCGCCTACGATGGCTGGCTCTACGCGCTGTACTTGGACGGCAGCGGCATTCGCTGGCAGGTAGAGACCGGCGGGTCCATCATTGGCAGCGCCGTCGTTCAGGACGGCGTGGTGTATATCGGCTCGGACGATGGCAAGCTCCACGCTTTCGACGCTGAAGCTGGCGACCTGCGCTGGCAATTCAAGAGCGGCGATAGCATCTGGGCGACCCCGCTGGTGGCGGATGGTGTTGTCTACGTGGCGTCCATGGACAAGAAGGTCTACGCCCTGGATGCCGCCAGCGGCCAAGAGAAGTGGCACTTCAAGGCCAAGGCTGGCCTGGCGTCCACGCCCGTCCTAGCCGACGGGACCCTCCTGGTGGGGGGGCTGGACAGCAGGATCCGCGCCCTGGATGCCGTCAGCGGCGAAGAGAGGTGGTACTTCAAGGCCGACGACTGGTTCTGGACGCAGCCCCTGGTGCTAGGGAACACCGTCTACGCTGGCTCCCTGGACGGCAAGGTCTACGCCCTGGACGTGAACGACGGCACGCCCAAATGGGAGAAGCCTTTCGATACAGAGGAGTCCGTGCGGGCGGCGCCGCTGCTCCTCGACGATGTGCTGCTCATCGCTAACCGCACGGGCAAGCTGTTCGGTCTGGATCTTGAGAACGGGCAGGCGATCTGGGGCCCAACCGACCTGGCCAAGACTGTCCTGGCCGATCCCCTGGCCCAGGGGGCCATGGCCTACATCAGTGCTCAGGGCGGCGACCTGTTCACAGTGAACAAGGACGGCGAGTACAAGCGGCTGACTCTAACCGAGTGAGGTGGCTGGGGCATGTTTCTCTGGGATCTCGTTTTCGTCAACCCCATAACCAACGCCCTGGTCATCCTCAACAACATCGTCCTGGGCTACTTCGGGGTGGCCATCATCATCTTCACCATCTTCATGCGCCTGCTCACCATGCCCCTCACCCTGCGCCAGATCCGCTCCTCGCGGGCCCTGTCTACCCTTCAGCCCAAGATCCAGGAACTCCAGAAGAAGTACAAGGACCCCAAGCGCCGCCAGGAAGAGACGATGAAGTTCTACCGCGAGGCGGGAGTGAACCCCTTAGGCTGTCTCCTGCCCATGCTTGTTCAGTTCCCCATCTGGATCGCCCTCTATAACGCCCTGAGGATTACAGTGGGGGGAACGCCTGAGAGCGTCATAGGCCTATCGCAGCGGCTCTACCCCTGGGGTTACATCGAGCAGGCGGTGCCCCTGGAGAACAGCTTCCTCTGGATGGACCTGGGACAGCCGGACACAAGCCTGATCCTGGCCTTCATAGTGTTCGCCTCGACCTACGTTCAGCAGCGGCTGGCCACCCCGCCCACCACCGACCCCCGCACCCAGTCTACCAACCAGATGATGCTGTGGATGATGCCCCTCATGTTCGCCTTCTTTACCCTGCAGGTTCCCAGCGGCCTGGGCGTGTACTGGGCTATGAGCAATATAATCGGCGTCGTCATGTACTACTTCACCCACGGCCCAGAGCGAATAAACTGGCGCACCGTCCTCCTGCCGCCGTCCGCCGCCCCGGCCGGCAAGCAAGCCAGCCGTCGAGGGGAGCCGTCGCCCAAGGAGAAAGAGCCCGTCGAGGAGCCGGCCGAGGAGCCTGTCGAGGCTGACCTGCTCCCGGGCAGTAAGCGCAAGAAGAGGTTGAGACATGGAAGAAGTAGAGGCAAGCGGAAAGACCGTCGATGAAGCGATAGCCTCCGCCCTGGGGCAACTGCAGCTGGATCGCTCCCAGGTTGAGGTAGAGATTGTCAGCGCCGGACGTACCGGCCTGTTTGGCCTCGGCGGTGAGGACGCTCGCGTCATGGTGAGACCCATCACCACAGAGCAGGTCGGCCTGGAGAGCCCCACCATCACGATGGCCGTCGAGTTCTTGGAGCGGCTGCTGGAGCTCATGAGCATCGACGCTGAAGTGACAGCGCGCCTTCCCGAGACCCCCGGCGACGGCGTGGGAAGAGCGAGCGCCGTCCTGGACGTGGCCGGGGAAGACCTGGGCATCCTCATTGGGAGACGGGGCTCCACCCTGGCCTCCCTTCAGTACACGGTGAATCATATGGTGAGTCGCCAGCTCAAGTCGAAAGCCCTGGTGACCGTGGACGTTGAGGGTTACAGGCGCCGCCGCGAGGAAAACCTGAAAGGACTGGCCCTCCGCCTGGCCGAAAAGGTCAAGAGCACCGGCCGCACCATCACCCTGGAGCCCATGCCCGCCAACGAGAGGCGCATCGTCCACCTGGCTTTGGCCAACGACTCCCAGGTCAGCAGCTTCAGCCTTGGCGACGGAGAAAGCCGCAAGGTGGCCATCGCCCTCAAGCGCCGCTCGCCCTAGAAACGCCAATGGGGGCGCCCGATTTCCTCGTCATCGGCCACCTGGCCAAGGACAAGGCGGCCGAAGGCTGGCGTCTGGGCGGCAGCGCGGCCTACGCTTCCCTCACCGCCAGCAAGCTGGGCCTGCGTACGGCTGTCCTCACCAGCGCTGCCAGCGACCTGAACCCGTCGCTGCTCTTGCCCGACATCGACGTCCGCTTGCTCCCCTCCAGCGAAACTACCATCTTCGAGAACGTCTACGGCCCCAAGCGACGCCTCCAGTACGTTTGGGCAAGGGCAGGAGCCATCGCCGCCAGCGACGTCCCTCAGGAGTTCCTGGGGGCCAAGGTCGTCCTGCTGGGGCCGCTGGTGGGTGAGGTGGAGGAAGAGGTAGCGCGCTGTTTCCCCCGCTCCCTGCTGGCCATCACTCCCCAGGGGTGGTTGCGCACCATTCACGCCGACGGCCGAGTGGAGCAGATGTCGCCCCGCCGCTGGCGGCCGCGCCTCCTCCTGAAGCACAGCCGGGCCCTCTTTGTGTCCGACGAGGACCTGTCGCCCACCGAGGCGGAGGAAACGCTGGCTCGCTGGGCAGCCCAGGTGCCCCTCCTGGCATTTACTCGAGGAGCCAGGGGTGCTCGCCTGTGGAGCGAGGGCCGCTGGCGGCAAGTGCCAGCGATCCCGGCCGA
This sequence comes from uncultured Dehalococcoidia bacterium, assembly GCA_964606995.1. Classification (GTDB taxonomy): domain Bacteria; phylum Chloroflexota; class Dehalococcoidia; order SM23-28-2; family SM23-28-2; genus SM23-28-2. The sequence goes on from CAZSHQ010000043.1 coordinate 6,643, forward strand.
TGAGAGCGACCCCACCGGCGCTGGCGACGTCTTCGCCGCCGCCTTCCTCAGCCGCTACGTCGAGACGGACGATGTCTGGCAGGCCGCCCTGTTTGCCGCCGCCGCCGCCAGCGTCTCGGTGGAGGCGCCAGGCACAGCGGCTATCCCCAGCCGCCACCAGGTTGAAGAGCGGCTGCGGACGTATAAGGCCAGCGCGACCTAGCGTGTTATATCACCGAGTTGCAGCGACAGCCGGGCGTAGTACGCTGTCTGGAGTGAGACCCTTCGCTACGCTCAGGCTGACGACATGGCCTAGTCATTCTGAGTGGAGCGAAGAATCTCAGCCGCGATGTGGGCAAAATGGCAAGAGCCTGCCCTGAGCGGAGCGAAGGGATGCGTCGCCACGTCTCAGAAGCAGTACCACCTAGCGGGAGGGACGAGCCGTGAGCCGCCAAGAGATCCTGGACACCCTGAGGGCCTTACCAAGCCAGATAGAGGAGCTGGTGCAGGGCCTCTCTGAAGACGCCCTGCGCTGGCGCCCATCGCCGCATGAGCGGTCGATCAAGGAGGTCTGCTGTCAGCTACGCGACTTTGCCGAAGTCGGCGGTACGTGCATCCGCCAGATGATCGAGGAGGACGACCCCTTCCTGCCCTCCCCCGACCCTCGGGCCCTGGCCCGCGAGCGCGACTACCAGAACGAGAGCATGCCCCTTGTGCTGACCGCCATCCGAGCCTTCTGGGGTGGCCTCGCTTACCTACTGGAGAACCTAGGCGAGGAGGAATGGCAGCGCACGGGCCGCCACGAAGAGCGGGGCCCGATGAGCATGGCCCAGTACGCCCAGCTCCTGGCCGACCGGTCCCGCGAGCACCTAGAGCAGATCACGGCCCTTCGGGGGCAGCTACCGCCAGGCCAATGAGGCGATAGATGAGCCTGGCCGCCAACTGAGCGTTGGCAAAAGGGCCCAGGCGAGGAGCCAACTCCGTCACGTCGAAGCCTACGATTCGCTTCTCCCTTGCCACAGCCGCCAGCAGATCCACCACCTCGTCCCACAGGAGGCCGCCCGGCTCGGGGGTGCCCACCGCCGCCATCTGGGAGGGGTCGAAGACG
>CAZSHQ010000044.1:0-7698 GCA_964606995.1 uncultured Dehalococcoidia bacterium
CCTTCCGTCTGATGGCGGTGCACATCCTGCCCAACGTGGCGGCGCCGATAATTGTCATCTTCTCCATCGGCATTGCCAGCGTTATCCTGGCGGAGGCCGCTCTGGCATTCCTGGGTTTGGCGCCTATCGAGCCGCCATCCTGGGGCATGATGCTGAACGAGGGGCGGGGCTACATGACTAGTCAGCCCTCGACCATGCTGGCTGGCGGTGCAGCGATAACCCTGACGGTGATGGGCTTCAACCTGGCGGGGGATGCCCTGCGCGATATCCTCGACCCCCGCATTCGCCTTGCCCAGTAGGGTTTTGGGATCGGGGCACAGGAGGTGTGACTATGGAGGAGTCAAATTACTGGCGACGCTTCTGGCGTCGACGTCTGTCGCGACGGCGGATACTGCAAGCGGCTGCCCTGAGCGGCGCTGGCCTTGCGGCGGCCGCTCTGGTGGGCTGCGCGGAGGAGGAAAAGGGACGCGGCATCCTCCACTTGCCTGGCTACGAGGCCTTCGTGTTCGACACTCTGGACCCTCACCAGACGGAGTTCGGGCCTGTCTACAGCTCTCATTCTGCGGTTTTCAGTAAGGTTTTGAGGTACGAAGACATCGAACAGGGGGTCATCGTTCCCGACCTGGCCCAGGCGATGCCGGAGATGGACCCCGAGCGTCTCACCTACACCATCCGCTTAAGGCCAGGGGTGCGCTTTCACCAGCCCAGCGTCGCCCTAGGCCGCTCGGCCAGCGCTGAAGAGAAGGCGGTGGGCGGCCGCGAGCTCACGGCGGAGGATGTGAAGTACAGCTTCGAACGGCAGATGAACGAGGAGAGCCCTCGCCGCGCCCTGTTCCGCCGGGCCCATCAGTATCAGACCATCGATAGCATAGAGGTGGTGGACCCCCTCACCCTCAGGATCCGCACCAAGCGGCCCACGGCCCCCTTCCTCCACTTCCTGGCTGATAGCAGCGCCTTCATCGTGGCCAAGGAGCTGGTGGACGACACTGACCAAATGAACCGGCAGGAGGCCATGCTGGGCACCGGCCCCTTCATGTGGGACAAGCTGAAGCCCCTGAGGGAGTCGTCCTTTGTGAGGAACCCCGACTGGTTCGGCTGGGGCGAGCCGGAGCTGGGCAGGCCCCACATCGACGGCTACAAGTCCTTCTTCCTCTTCGATGATGCCTCCGTTGAGGCTGCCTTCCGTACCAAGAAGCTGGACGTCGCCTTTCAGGTGAATAACCCTCAGTGGGTGATCAAGCTCCGGGAGGACGAGCCCGACCTGATCAACGTCGACAAGGGCTTTGCGGCCTGGGTCAAGGCCGCATTCACTATTGACCAGCCGCCCTACAATGACATCAGGCTGCGGCGAGCCATCCACCTGGCCAGCGACCGGCAGCAGATGCTGCAGGCTTTCTGGCAGGGCTACGGCAAGATGCAGGGGCCGGTGGGCTGGGTCCTCAAACAGTGGGCCCTGCCGCAGGAGGAGCTGCTCAAGAAGCCCGGCTATCGGCTGAGCAAGGAGGAGCGGGAGCAGGACGAGCAGGAGGCGCGTCGGCTGTACGAGGCGGTGGGGAGCCCCGACCTGAAGGTCATCTTCGCGGACCAGCCGCCCTACATCCAGCAGTTCGCTCCCCAGTATGAGCGACAGCTGGAGAAGGTTCTGGGGGGCAACGTCGATTACGATGTATGGACCTACTCCCAGATCTCGGCAGGGGCGGCTCGGGGCGAGGTTCCCTTTGTCTTCGCCTATGACAACGGCTGGATCGACCTGGACGACTGGCTCTATCCTTACTTCCACACCGATGGGCCCAAGAATGAGTCCGGCCTGTCGGACGCCACCCTGGACCGGATGCTGGAGGCACAGAGGGAGGAATTCGACCCCGCGGAGCGACAGCGGCTGGGCTACGAGATCCAGAACTACCTGCTGGACAACGTTCTGACTCGTCTGGACTTCGTCGCCGCTACTTGGCTATGGGTGGCCTGGCCCTACTACCGCAACTTCCGGCCCACACCCTTCTTCGGGAACTCCTTCCTGCTGGCCGATGCCTGGCTCGACCAGTCACATCCCATTTGGGGGAGCAGGCCCTAGAGGGCTGGCCTCTAGAAGACGGCGGTGGTGGTGGCGCCATCCACCTGGATGGTGGCGCCGCTGATGTAGCGAGCCCTCTCCGAGGCGAGGAAGACGACGAGGGCAGCAACGTCCGCGGGCTCGCCCAGGAAGCCGGTGGGTGTCCTGGCCTGCTCTTCCTCGAGCACCTCCTGGAAGGGGCGGCCCTCCCTTTGGGCGCGTGCCTCGAACAGGGAGAGGAGCCGCTGGGTGGCGATGTTGCCAGGGCAGACGTTGTTGACAGTGATGTCATCCTTGGCCAGCTCCCGCGAAAGAGTTTTGGCCATCCCTACTACGCTCAGGCGGACGGCATTGGAGAGGATCAGGTGGTCGATTGGCTGCTTCACGGTCACCGAGGTGCTATTGATGATACGTCCGCCTCGCCGCCGCAGAAAGGGTAGGGCCTCGCGGATGGTGCGCACAGCGCTGAGGAAATTCTGGTCGATGGCCTTCTGCCACTCCTCCTCGGAGAAGTCGTCGAAGGTGCCCACGGGGGGGCCGCCGGCGTTGTTTACCACGATGTCGATGCGGCCGAAGGTCTCCGCGGTCTGATGGACGAGGCGCTGGATGTCGTCGTAGTTGGACATGTCGCAGACCAGCGGGAGCACGCGGGTCCCCGTTTGCGAACGGATCTCCTCGGCGCTAGCCTCGAGGTCCGCTTTGCCGCGGGCGCAGATGGCGACATCGCATCCCTCCTGGGCCAGGGCCAGGGCGATGGCCTTACCGATACCGCGGCTGGAGCCGCCCACTATCGCTACTTTCCCCGTCAGTCCTAGTTCCATTTCTCTGCCACCTTGTCTTCCCTCGAACGCTGCTCTTCAGGTATGGTATTCGATCTGGCGACAGTGTCAAATGGGCATTCAGCTTCTTGAGGATTGTAGACCTTACACACCCAGTGTATGATCGCAGCGATGAAGCGATATCGGTTCTATCTAGACGAATCGGGCGATCACACCACGAACGACCTGGATGATCCGGATCGCCGATATCTGGGACTTACCGGCGTGATTGTCGAGATGTCCTATTACAGGGAGCAATTCCACCCGGCACTAGAAGGTCTTAAACAGGCCGTTTTTCCGCATAGTCCAGATGACCCCTGCATCCTAGTGCGTAGTCGAATAATCGATCGGAAGGGGATATTCGGGCGTCTCAATGACCCCAAAATCAATGCAGCATGGGAAACTGGTATCCTTGATTTCTTGGGAACACACCTCACTCGTATTTTTACAGTGGTTATTGATAAGAAAGCGCACCACGATCGTTATGGCGAAGCCGCTTACCATCCATACCACTACTGCCTTACGCTGCTGCTGGAGCGGTACATCGGCTGGCTCAAAGTGATCGGCGGGAGAGGTGACGTACTAGCCGAAAGTCGGGGCGGGACTCCAGATATGAAGCTTAAGCAGGTGTATCATGACATCTGGAAAAACGGGACGCGCTATCTTCCGGGGCAGGAATTCCAGAACGTTCTCACTAGCAAGGAACTTAAGGTCAAGAAGAAGGAGCAGAATATTGCGGGGCTTCAGATAGCCGACCTCGTGGCCTACCCGTCAAGAATCGACGTTCTTACGCGAAATGGCCGGATATTGCCGCGCACACCAGGCCCGTTCACGAGTAAAATGAATGAGGTGCTCAAACCGAAATACAATGAGTATGGGCGAAAGTTCTTGGACTAAATATGAAAAAGGAGGCTTTCGCCCCCTAATTCACGCTGACCCTTACGGGTCATCCACCTTCAGTTGCCTGAATTACTTATTATATTACTTAGGCATAGGCTGCTTGTCAAGAGAGTCTAGAACATAATTCCCAACAAACTCCCTGGAAGAGTCTGGCAGTACCAGAGCACATGCCCTTGACAGGCAAGGGGACGTACGCTATAGTCCTAGTGCTTTCTGTACCTTGATATTCGAATAGTCGTTGGCAAGGGTGCCCCGCATGGCCTGCCCGTCGGCAGGCCGGGGTTAAAAGCGAAGCCGGTGTGAGGCCGGCGCTGTCCCGCAACTGTGATCCGCTTTGGGCGGAGAGTCAGGTCGCCTGCCCTTGTCAGATGTACCAGTCTTCGAGGGAGAGGCATGGGCACAGGCGGTAGAAGAGCACGCGAACCCTTGCCAGTCTCAAGGCAAGGGTTTGTTCTTTCTTCTGCCCGAAGGTCTATTCGAAAAGTCCTTCGCCAATCTCGAGGCGGGGGACTTTTTTCATCCCTCAGAAGGGAGGAGATGTGACCAGTCTTGTTCAGCGTGGCCTGCTGTTGCTGGCCCTCGTCGTCGCCTTGGCGGCGGCTGTTGCCTGCGAAGACGGTGGTGGGGAGCCGACGCCGGAGGCATCGCCCACCGTCCTGGCGGCCGTCGCGGTTCCGTATCCGTTAGCCATCGTGGATACCGTGGGGCGCGAAGTCACCATCGAGGCCCAGCCCCAGCGCATCGCTTCTCTCTCGCCGGCGGCCACGGAGATCCTCTTCGCCATCGGCGCCGGCGATCAGGTCATCGCCGTCGACATGTTCTCCAACTATCCGCAGGAGGCCACCAGCCGCCAGCAACTGGACGCCTACGAGCCCAACCTGGAGGCCATCGCCGGGGTCGAGCCGGACCTGGTGCTGCTCTTCTACGACCCGGGGGAGCTCGCCGCTTCCCTGGGGAGGCTGGGCATCACGACGGCGGTGCTGGGTTCTGTTGAAGAAACGCCCGAGTCGGTGGAGGCCGTGTTCGACCAGATACGGCTGCTGGGTCAGGTGACAGACCACATGCAGGAAGCGGAAGAGCTGGTGGCCGACATGCAGGACGGCGTTGACGCCATCGAGGAGGCCCTGGCGGACGTGGAGCAGGGGCCGCGCGTCTTCCACGAGGTAGACGCGACGTTGTACACGGCGGCGCCCGACAGCTTCGTTGGCGGCCTGTACAAGATCCTGAAGGCCCAGAACATCGCCGCAGGGGCTGATCAACCTTTCCCCCAACTCACGCAGGAGGTGATCATCGAGAGGGACCCGGAGGTGATCATCCTGGCCGACGGCGCCTACGGCGAGTCCCCGGACACGGTGAAGGCCCGTCCGGGATGGGGGAACATCTCGGCGGTGCGCAGCGACCGCATATTCGTCATCGACCCGGACATCGTGAGCCGACCGGGGCCGCGGTGCGTGGACGCCCTGGAGGCGCTGGCCGGGTTTCTCTATCCGCAGAGGTTTGAATGAAGCTCTTCGGCTCTGCGGCCCGAGCCGAACCGCTCCCGGAGGCCGCCTTTAGCGCCCTTCTGGGGCGAGCGCTCTGGCCCCGCCTGGCCCTGGGCCTGGGCGTCCTGTTGGGGGTAGCCCTGCTGGCCGCCGCCATCGGGCCCGTCGCCATCCCTGCCGACGCCGTGGCCCGCATCGTCCTCTCGCGGCTGCCCGGCGTGAGCCTCGCCGACAGCCTGCCGCAAAGCTGGCAGGACATCGTGTGGGAAATCCGCCTGCCGCGGGTGGTCATAGCGGGTCTGGTGGGGGCTACCTTGGCCTTCTCCGGCGCCACCTACCAGGCCGTCTTTCGCAACCCCCTGGCCGACCCCTACCTCATCGGCGTGGCGGCGGGGGCCGGCCTGGGAGCCACCGCGGTTATCGTCTCGCCGCTCGACTACACCGTCGGCGGCCTGAGCCTGGTGCCCCTGGCTGCCTTCGCCGGCGCCCTCACGGCGGTCGGCCTGGCCTATGCCCTGGCCCGCGTCGGGCGCACCGTCCCCACCGTCACCCTGATCCTGGCCGGGGTGGCCATATCATCTATCGCCACCTCCGCCACGTCTTTCCTCATGATCAACCACAACGAGCGGGTGCTGACCACCCTGACCTGGCTGCTGGGCGGCTTCAACCTGAGCGAGTGGAGCAAGCTGTGGTGGGTGCTGCCCTACATGCTCCCGGCGGCGGCCGTCGTCCTGCTCTACGGACGGATCCTGAACGTGCTGCAACTGGACGAGGAGCAGGCCCAGCAGCTTGGGGTGAACGTGGAGCGGGTGAAGCTGCTGCTCCTGGGGGCGGCGTCGCTGGCCACGGCGGCGGCCGTCTCCGTGAGCGGGATCATCGGCTTTGTCGGGCTTATCATCCCTCACGCGGTGCGCCTCCTGTGGGGGCCTGATTATCGGCAGCTCCTGCCCATGTCCATGGTTCTGGGCGGGGTCTTCCTCATCCTGGCCGACCTCCTGGCTCGTACCGTCAACTCGCCCAGCGAAGTCCCCGTGGGCATCATCACCGCCTTCTGCGGCGCACCCTTCTTCCTCTACCTGCTGCGGGTGCGCCAGCGCGCGGTCTTTTGAGGGCGACATGCTGGAGATACGCGACCTGACGGTAGCCTACGGCGAGTTGGTCGCCCTGCGGCAGGTGAGCCTGTCGCTGGGGGCGGGCGAGCTGCTCGGGGTGGTGGGCCCCAATGGTTCGGGCAAGTCCACCCTCATTCGGGCTATCACCCGGCTGGTGCGGCCCCTGGGCGGCGATATCCACCTCGACGGGAAGGAGGTGGGCCGCCTCTCCCAGCGGGAGCTGGCGCGCTGGGCGGCGGTAGTGCCCCAGAACCCCTACTTGCCCGATGCCTTCACTGTGCTGGAGGTGGCTCTGATGGGCCGCACTCCTCACCTGGGTCTGCTACAATCGGAGGGACGGGCTGACCTGGCGGTGGTGCGGCGGGCCCTGGAGCAGACCGATACCTGGCACCTGGCCAGCAGGCGGATGGGCGAGCTCTCGGGGGGCGAGAGGCAGCGGGTGGTGGTAGCCCGCGCTCTCGCTCAGGAGACGCCACTCCTGCTTCTGGACGAGCCTACCGCTCACCTGGACATGGGCCATCAGGCGGTGGTGTTCGATCTGGTCAGGCAGCTCTGTCGAAGGGAGGGCAAAGGCGTGCTGGCGGCCATTCACGATCTGAGCCTGGCTGGCCAGTACTGCGACCGATTGGTGATGCTGAACGAAGGCCGCGTCGTTGGTGAGGGCGAGCCGCAGGAGGTGCTATCGCCCCGGCTTCTGGCCTCTGTGTACGGAACGAGGGTGTCGGTCTTCCCCCATCCCCTGACAGGGCGGCCGGTGGTGACGCCGATGTCGGAAGCCGCCCGCTCAGGCCTGGAGGCGAGGGGAAGCGTCGGCACATTGAGGAGCTGAGGGATGTCGGCAACAGAGGCCGGACGCAAGGCGCTGGTGATCGTCCTTACCGGACACGGCAAGGGTAAGACTACCGCCGCGCTGGGGGTGGTCTTGCGAGCGTGGGGCCGCGGCATGAAGGCGGTCGTCCTCCAGTTCGTCAAGGCGCGCACGGCCAACTACGGCGAGAATCGGGCGGCCAGGAAGCTGGGGATCGAGATGATCCCCCTGGGCGAAGGCTTCACCTGGCTCTCCAAGGACATCGAGAAGGACAAGGCCACCGCCCGCGAGTGCTGGGAGCTGGCCCGCCAGAAGATCGACTCTGGCCAGTACGACATCGTCATCCTGGACGAGATGACCTATCCCATGACCTACGGCTGGATTCCTGTCGAAGAGGTGATCGATACCCTGCGACGGCGGCCGCAGGGCCTGCACGTTATCATTACGGGCCGCGATGCCCCCCAGGAGCTCATCGACTTCGCCGACCTGGTGACGGAGATGCGGGAGGTCAAGCACCCCTACAAGA
>CAZSHQ010000045.1:0-7602 GCA_964606995.1 uncultured Dehalococcoidia bacterium
CCTCGAACCGGCGGATGGTCACCATGCGCTCGTACATCTCGATGAGCTTTTCCCTGGGGATGTCCATAGCTTCCTCCTTGCTGGGCAGAGGAATCATAAGCCCTGCCTTTTCGGCAAGTCAACCGAGGGGCGGGCGCTCGATGGCCTCGCGGAAGCGCCGCTCCAGCTCGCCCACGGCCGAGGGGCCGTAGAAGCGGCACACCAGCTCTCGCTCGCGCCAGCGCAGGAGGCGGCTACGCATGTCAATATCCTGCGTCTGCAGCGCGATCAGGATGCCTCAAATGTCTGTTGGACTACATCCTTTATCACCAGCAGCTGGATCGACCTGCCGAGTCTCTTGCAGATGAGGCACTTGCTCACGCCACCCATGGCCCTGTCCGCATCACCCGTGTGTTCTATATCCACGACCTCGTAGTCTGCAGCTGCTGATGACGGCAATTGGGCGTCCCAGACAACGATGAGAGAGATCTCGCCTGGAAACTTGGCCTCCTCCTCGAAGTCGTTGATGAGATCCCGTAACGCCAGTTTGAACTCGATGTTGTGGAGGTCGCCGTCCGACCGGGGCTCCGGGACATGGTCGTGGCTGGCGATCCTCATGGTGGCCCGGCCATCGTATCGAGCCCTCGCACTCAGCGAATAGAGATGGTATCCGGTCAGGATGCCTCGGCCGAGCAGCTCGCTGTATATGGCGATCAGCGCGTTCTCGTCGTGAGGGACCTTCTTGAAAGCAAGCTTGCCCCCCGCCAAGTCGTCTCGCCCCAGGATGTCCGTTTCAACGCCCAGGCCGGATTCGATGTCGTCGGCTGAGGTTGAGCCAAGCTGGTGGCCAACGATCGCTGTTGCCACGTTTCGCAGCGTCGCGCGTACCGCGTCGTTAAAGAACCGGCTGACCATGCCGACAAGCCAAGGATTTGGGATCGTCTGCTTCCCATAGTTAAGCCGGCAGCTGACGTTGGCCACGAAGTGTATGTTGTTTGCCACATATGAGGCCTCGCCCCCGCGGGTGGGACCCGACAGGACGTGTGACGTGGGGATACCCGAGGCGGATATGAACTGCCTGGGGGGCCCCAGAAAGTAGTTCAGCAGCGTGGGCCGCGCGCCAACGACGAGATAGATCCCATCCAGCTGGTCGAACAGTTGGGAATAGGTGGCAGGGTCGATGGGCTTTCTCAGGTTCGGGTTTCGGAGGAGCGCCTCATACTGCTGGCGGGTCGTCAGCTTGGCTACGTACGCGTACCGCTCGGTGTAGGCCCCGATTCTCCCACCCTCCGGAAGCTGAATATCAAGCACGGTCGGTTTGGGCATGCGCTCGCGGGTTCGGTCCACGGCTTCTTGGAAATCCCAGTGCTTGTTAGGGAACCGTACCTCGATCCTTCCGCCCTGCTCAAGCAGCTGGCGCAGCATCGGATCGAGGCGCGCTGACGGTCCGCCCGTAGCAAGCACGCTGACCCGGAAGGTTGTTGGCACGACGCCGTCGCACCCTAAGAGGGCCTGAACGTCGCCAGCGTAACTGAACGAGCGGAAGTGAAACTCGAAAGCTAGCCTCACCTTGTCCGCCAGCTCTTTGCATAGATGCTCACGGACCGTTGGAACGTGGCTTGTCACCACGTCGTTGACAAACTGGGTTACCCAGTTCTCGGGAAAGGAGTATTCCACTCTCGTCCCCGACGGGTCGGGGCTCTCGACGGGCTCCGTTACCTTGAGGACCGGCCGTTTCCCAGTCAGGTAGCGGTTGGTCCCCTCTATCCAAGCTTGCCAGCGCTGGCCCTTGTGAACACTGTCCAGCTTGAAGCTGTTGGAGGAGAAGATCACGGCCTTAATTCCTACGCCCTGGTTGCCGCTCACGAACGGCTCGTAGGGATCGTCCTTGTCGGTACCCCCTATGCCGAGCAGGTCCAAGTTGGGCGGAAACCCGCAGCCGTCGTCGGTGACAGTGACGCTTTCTCGCCCAACGTCTAGCTCGATTTGCACGGTGCCGGGTCTCCCGGCTTTCTGAATGGCGTCCTTGGCGTTCTGCAGCGCTTCTTGGACCACCTTCCACTCGAGCGGGTAGGTGTCCACGGTCTTCTGCAGCAACTTCCTGATGTTGGCCGGCCTGATCAGTTCCTCAACCTGTACCTGTCGTGTCGCCATTGTCGTTCCTCACGTTTCGCCGGCAGCTTGCACTTGCTGCCCGGATGTCGCATAGTCTGCCACTCTCATTATGGCCCATTTGCCATTTTAACCTCGCGGGGGGCAAATGCCCAGCGCTCGCGGCGCGCGACAGCCTAAGTTCCGCCTCGAACTCGTGCCAACATGGGTCCGCCTGCGGCGCAGGGGAATGCCGTGCCTTTCGGGGCACGCTGTGGTGCGAGACCGCCGGTGCTATAATTCCCCTTGTGAGCGAGAAGCGCGATAAGCCTCTGCTGGTTCTTCTAGACGGCCACGGCATCATCCACCGCGCCTATCACGCTGTGAAGGAACCGCTCACCGTGCGCAAGACGGGCGAGGTGGTGACAGCTGCCTATGGCTTCGCTAACACGCTGCTTTCCGTCCTCCAGGAGCTGAGGCCCACCCACCTGGCGGTGGCTCTGGACAAGGGCAGGGTCACCTTTCGCCACGAGCAGGAGCCCACCTACAAGGCTCACCGCGCCGAGATGCCGGAGGACCTGAGGGCTCAGATCGGCCGCTGCCGTGAGCTCATCCAGGCCTTCGACATTCCTATCTACGAACTGGAAGGCTATGAGGCGGACGACGTGCTGGGCACCCTGGCCCGCCAGGCAGCGGAGCAGGGCATCGAGACCTATCTGGTATCGCTGGACAGCGATATTGCCCAGTTGGTGCAGGCGGGCATCCATCTGTTCATGTTTCGCCCCTATCAGCGCGACACGGTGATATACGAAGACGCCGAGGACGTGCACGAGCGCTACGGCGTATGGCCTCAGCAGATGACCGACCTCAAGGGCCTTAAGGGCGATGCCTCCGACAACATCCCCGGTGTGCCCGGCGTGGGCGACAAGACGGCTGTCAAGCTGATCGAGCAATACGGGGGCGTGGAGGGTGTCCTGGAGCACATCGACGAGGTGGAGCCAGAGCGGCTGCGGGAGGCTCTGCGCGCTCACCAGGAGCGGGCCCTCAAGAGCAAGGCCCTGGCTACCATCGTCACCGATGCACCGGTCACCCTCGACCTGGAGGCCTGCGGCTTCGAGCGGTACGGCCGCGACAAGGTGCTCGACCTCTTCCGCGAGCTGGAGTTTCGCAGCCTGATTGCGCGCCTGCCCGACCTGGAGCCGCCGGCGGGGGAGGCGCGCCCAGCGCCGGCGATGGAAGAAGCCGCCGCTGAGGTGGACTACCGTCTGGTGCAGACAGAGGAGGAACTGGAGGCCCTGGCGCGGCGCATCGAGGCCCAGAGGGCGTTCACCTTCGACACCGAGACCACCGACATCGACGCCATGCGGGCGCGTCCGGTGGGCATCGCCATCGCCCTGGGGCCGGGCCAGGCCTGCTACATCCCCGTCGGCCACCGCCTGGCCGCCGATCAGCTTCCGCTGGAGACGGTGCTGCGGCGGCTGGGGCCTCTGTTCGAGGACGAGGGCATCGAGAAGGTGGCCCACAATGCCAAGTACGACATGCTGATCCTGGCCGGTGAGGGCGTCTGGACGCGCAACCTGACCTTCGACACGATGATCGCCGCCTACCTACTGGGCGAGGGCGGCGGTGGCAGCTACCGCCCCGGCGAGGGCGCTCTCTCCCTCAAGTGGCTGGCCTCCAAGCGCCTGGGCATCGAGATGACCCCTATCAGCGACCTCATCGGCAAAGGGAGCAAGCAGCTCTCCATGGCTGAGGTGGACGTGGAGATGGCTGGCCGCTACGCCTGCGCTGACGCCGACATGACCGGCCGCCTGCGCTCGCTGATGGAGGAGGAGCTGCGCCAGCAGAACCTTTGGCCGCTGTTCGTGGAGGTGGAGATGCCCCTAGTGCCGGTGCTGGCCCGCATGGAGATGGCGGGCGTGGCCCTGGACGCGGGTGTGCTGCGGGAGATGTCTCAGGCTCTGGCTGGCGAGATCGCCAGGGTCGAGGAGGAGGTCTGCGGGCAGGTGGGCCACCGCTTCAACATCGGCTCGCCCCAGCAGCTCAGCCAGGTACTCTTCGAGCAGCTGGGGCTGCCCAAGACGCGTAAGACTAAGCTGGGCTACTCCACCGACGCCCAATCCCTGGAGGGTCTGCGGGGGCTCCATCCCATTGTCGACCAGGTCCACGAATACCGAGAGCTCACCAAGCTCAAGTCAACGTATGTCGATGCTCTGCCCGGACTGATCAACCCCCGCACAGGTCGCCTCCACACCGACTTCAACCAGACGGCGACCGCCACCGGCCGTCTCTCCTCCAGCAACCCCAACCTCCAGAACATCCCCGTGCGCACGGATCTGGGCGGCCAGGTGCGGCGGGCCTTCGTGGCCAGCGACATCGGGCCCGACCCCTTGCTTCTTTCGGCTGACTACTCCCAGATCGAGCTGCGGATCATGGCCCACATCACCGAGGACCCCGGGCTGGTCGGCGCCTTCGAGCGGGACGAGGACATCCACGCCGCCACCGCCTCCCAGGTGTTCGGCGTGTCCCTGGCCGAGGTCACGCCGGAGATGCGGCGGCGGGCCAAGGTGTTCAACTTCGGCGTGCTCTATGGGCTCACCGAGTTCGGCCTGTCCCAGCGGGAGGGCATCTCTCGGGAGGAGGCGGCGGAGTTCATCAAGACCTACTTCGCCAAGTACCCGGGCATCCGCAAGTACAGCGAGGAGACAGTGCAGCGGACGCGGGAGCGGGGTTACGCCGAAACGCTTCTCGGCCGCCGCCGCTACATTCCCGAGATCAACTCGCCCAACGTCAATGTCCGTCAGGCCGCCGAGCGAGCGGCGATAAACATGCCGGTGCAGGGCACCGCCGCCGATATCATCAAGATCGCCATGAACCGCATCGACGCTGAGATGCAGGCGCGCCGTTTGGCCAGCCGCATGATCCTCCAGGTGCACGACGAGCTGATCTTCGAGTGCCCGGCCAGGGAGGTCGACGCCGTGCGGGAGTTGGCGGTGGATATCATGCCTCTCCGCCAGAGGCGGATGAAGGTCCCTCTGAAGGTCGACATCAAGATGGGCGAGAACTGGGGGGAGATGGAGTAGGTGGCCTAGGCGTGGGGGCGCCCTGGAGCGACGTTGGCAATGCCGCAGCATGGAGGTTGCGGCATTATTTAAGGTGGAGGTAGGTGTGCCCGAGCTGCCTGAGGTAGAGACCATCCGGCGTGACCTGCTGCCGCGAGTGGTGGGGCGCAGCTTCAGCGGCGTCCGCGTATCGCCGGGGGCGGAGCGCATCGTTCAGTGGCCGTCGCCGGCCGAGTTCTGCCGCGCCCTGACCGGGCGGCGCATCGGGGATGTCTCCCGCCGGGGAAAGTACCTCCTGTTCCACCTCTCCGACGCACGCTGCCTCATCGTCCACCTGCGCATGACCGGCAGAGTCCTTCACCGACCCAAGGACGCACCAGAGGATCCCTATCTCCGGATTTGCTTTTCGCTGGATGATAGCAGCGAGCTGCGGTACACTGACCTGCGCAAGCTGGGCGGCATGTGGCTGGTGGAAGAACCGGAGCCGATCGTTGGCAAGCTGGGGCCCGATGCCTTGGAGAGCCTGACTTGGCAGACCCTGCGCTCGCTCATAGATGGGAGATCGGCTACCATAAAGGCAGTGCTGATGGACCAGCAGGCGCTGGCTGGCCTGGGTAACATCTACTCGGAAGAGGCGCTGTTTGTGGCGGGCATCGACCCGCGCCGGCCGGGCAAGAGCCTGGCCGCCGATGAGCTGAGGCGGCTGCATAGGGCCATCGGGGAGGTGTTGCTGGAGGCGATGGGCCATCGCGGCAGTAGCTTCCGTAACTATGTGGACGCCGAGGGCCGGGCAGGCCAGCATCAGTGGCACGTGAAGGTCTATCGGCGGACAGGCGAGCCTTGCTACAATTGCGGCACGCCCATCGAGCGTATCAAAGTGAGCGGGCGGAGCACTCACTTCTGCCCGCGCTGTCAACGGTAAATCAAGCGTCGTAGGCCGCTGAAAGGAGGAACAGGATGACAGAAGCGGTTGTTGTTGATGGGATGCGCACGCCCTTCGGAAGAGCGGGAGCTAGAGGGGTCTTCAAGGATATCACCCACGTGGACCTGGTAGTGTCCTTGATGAAGGCCATCGTCGAGCGGAATAAGCTCGACCCCAAGCTGATAGACGAGTTCAACATGGGCTCGGTGTTTCAGGCGGGTACCATCACCCGCACTCGCATGTACTTGTTCGAGGCGGACTTCCCTTATACCATCTCCGGCACCGATATGAACAAGCAATGCGGCTCTGCCCTACAAGGGGTAATCATGGGAGCCCACTCTATCATGTGCGGCATGTCGGACATCGTTCTGGCCGGTGGCGTGGAGACTATGGACCGCTTGGGGCCGATACCGCCGGGCGGCGATGCTCTCACTATAGACAATCCCCAGGTCATGATGGAATTCATGAAGCGGGAAAGCTGGCAGATGTACCCGGACAAGCAGGCCAAGTTGCTGCCCCAGTGGTTCACCAAGGTTGCGCCCTGGATCATGAACATGGGCCAGACGGCCGAGAAGCTGCTCGAGGTCTACAAGGTTTCCCGCGAAGACGCCGACAAGTTTGCCCAGGCAAGCCAGGAGAGGGCGGTGGCTGCTCAGGACGCGGGCAGGTTTGACCGGGAGATCGTGCCCATCACCATCGAGTACCTCGATGGCCACGTGGTGACCATCGACAAGGACCAGAACCCTCGCCGCGAGAGCAGCCTAGAGAAGCTGGCCACCCTGAAGGCGGCCTACACGGCTGACGGCCTGGTGACGGCGGGCAACTCCTGCCCTCGCACCGACGGTGCCACCATGGTGCTGCTGATGTCCAAGGAGAAGGCCAAGGAGCTGGGCTACAAGCCGCTGCTTACCTTCCGCGCTGCCGCCACCGTTGGCGTCGACCCCGAGATCATGGGCATCGGTCCACTGCCCGCCACCCAAAAGCTGCTCCAGCGCACCGGCATGTCGCTGGACCAGTTCGACCTCATCGAGCTGAATGAGGCGTTCGCCTGTCAGGTCGCGGCGGTGATGCGCGGGCTGGGCGCGAGCGAATGGGATGAGCGGCTGAATGTCAACGGCGGCGCCGTTGCTCTGGGTCACCCCCTGGGGGCCACCGGCGGCCGCCTAGTGGCGACCATGGCCTACGAGATGGAGCGGCGCAATGCCCGCTGGGGCCTGACGACACTGTGCATGGGCAGCGGCATGGGCGCGTCCGTGGCCTGGGAGCGAGAGGGCTAGTAGTAACGACGAGTGCCGCCTGACTCCATCACTGCCATCCCCGGCCTGCGCGTCGGCCACTGGACCGATCGGCGGGCGGCCACCGGCTGCACCGTCGTCCTCTGCGAGACGGGTGCCGTCGCTGCCGTCGACGTGCGCGGCGGCGCCCCCGGTACCCGCGAGACCGATGTCCTGCGCCCCGGCAACCTGGTGGAGCGCGCCCACGCCGTCATCCTGAGCGGCGGCAGCGCCTTCGGCCTGGACGCCGCCGCGGGGGTGATGCGCTACCTGG
>CAZSHQ010000046.1:0-7353 GCA_964606995.1 uncultured Dehalococcoidia bacterium
TCTCCTCCTGGAAGCGGCGGCAGAACTCCTGGGCGAGGGCGTAGGCCTTATCGCGCGGCTGCGAGGGCTCCTCGCGGCCGTACTTGAGGCCGATGGCCATGGTGGAGCCTACCACGCTGCCGCAGACGTCGCCTCTGCCAGCGATGCCGCCGCCAAAGGCGGTGGCGATCCTGGGGACGAGCTCGTTCTCTATTCCCAGCTCCTGGCACACGGCCAGCAACAGGGACTCCGCTCAGTCGTAGCCTCGGCCAAGAAGCAGTTGCGTCCTGTTCACTTCCATGGTCATCACCTCACAGCTTGGGCCTGGCCTTGTGCCACTCGGTCGCCTGCTCGTAGGCGTAGGCGACGCGGAGGATGGTGGGCTCGTCGAAGGGCTTGGCCATGATCTGGAGGCCCACCGGCAGGCCCCTTCGACCGGGCTCAGGGCTGGCGTCGGCGAAGCCACAGGGGACCGAGATGGCGGGAATGCCGGCGATGTTCACTGGGATGGTACAGACGTCGCTCAGGTACATCTGGAGGGGGTCGGCCGTCTTCTCCCCCAGCTTGAAGGCGGGCGTGGGGGAGACGGCGGTCACCAGCACGTCGCAGCGCTGGAAGGCGGCGTCGAACTCGCGGCGGATAAGGGTGCGCACCTTCTGGGCCTTGAGGTAATAGGCATCGTAGTAGCCGGCCGAGAGGGCGTAGGTGCCGAGCATGATGCGCCGCTTTACCTCATCGCCGAAGCCGTGCTGGCGGGTCAGCTCCATGTTGCGCCACATGGTATCGCCGCGCATGTCGGAGTAGCCGTACTTGACGCCGTCGTAGCGGGCGAGGTTGGCCATGGCCTCGCTGGGGGCGATGATGTAGTAGCAGGCGAGGGCGTAGCCGGTGCTGGGGAGGGAGACCTCGCGGTCGACTTCAGCGCCGAGCTCCTCCATCTTGTTCACCGCCGCCTCAATGGAGGCGCGCACGTCGGCGTCCATCCCCTCGACGAAGTACTCCTGAGGCACGCCGATGCGCATGCCCTTGAGGTCGGGGATGAGCGACTGGGTGTAGTCGGGGACGTCCAGGGGCGCGGAGGTGGCGTCGCGCTTGTCGTGGCCGGCGATGACGTTCATCACCAGGGCGCAGTCGGTGACGTCCTTGGTGAGGGGGCCGATCTGGTCGAGGGAGCTGGCGAAGGCCACCAGGCCGAAGCGGCTGACGCGGCCGTAGGTGGGCTTGAATCCCACCACGCCGCAGAGGGCGGCGGGCTGGCGGATGCTGCCGCCGGTGTCCGAGCCGAGGGCGTAGATGCACTCGCTGGCACCGACGGCGGCGGCTGAGCCCCCGGAGGAGCCGCCAGGCACTCGCTCCAGGTCCCAGGGGTTGTGGGTGGGGTAGAAGGCCGAGTTCTCGGTGGAGGAGCCCATGGCGAACTCGTCCATGTTGGCCTTGCCCACCATCACCAGGCCAGCGTCAAGCAGGCGCTCGGTGACGTGGGCTTGATACGGCGGCAGGAAGTTCTCCAGCATGCGTGAGCCGCAGGTGGTGGGGACACCCTTGGTGCAGATGAGGTCCTTGATAGCGGCGGGGATGCCAGTGAGAGGGGTGGCGTTGCCAGCGGCGATGCGCTTGTCGGCCTCCTCCGCCTGCTTCAGGGCCAGGTCTTTGGTGACGGTGACGTAGGTTCTGATGCGTTCCTCCACCTGGCGGATGCGGTCGAGGACGGCCTGGGTGAGCTCGCGGGAGGAGAGCTCCCGGCGGGCGAGGCGGTCGGCGGCTTCGTGGATGGTGAGGTCGTAAAGCTCCACTGGTGGCCTCCTAGGCGCCTACTCCAGGACCGCCCGCACGCGGAAGAAGCCAGCCTCGGACAGGGGGGCGTTGGCCAGGATGTCCTCGGTCGGGTAGGAGGGCCGCGGTTCGTCGGCACGCATCACGTTCTCCAGGGAGATGGGGTGAGAGGTGGGAGGGATGCCCTCGGTATCTACCTGCTGGAGGACCTGGAAGTAGTCGAGAATCTGGGAGAGCTGCTGCTGGAACTTGGCGATGTCTTCCTCGCTCACGCTCATGCGGAAGAGCATGGCGACGTGTCGGACTTCCTCGCGGGTGATAGCCATGGATCTCCTTCCCCCCTGGTTCAAGCGGCCCCATTATAGCAAGGCGGTTGGCTTATCCGAAAGGGGCGCCGGCTTGGCAGGCACCAGGCGGTTGCTGGCGGTGGGCTGGCCTGCTACCATACTCTAGGTTGTGGTTGAGGACGTGAAGACAATACCCGCCCCCACGGCGGCCGGTCTGGGGGAGCCCAGCTACGTCTGGCGCTTCGGCCTGGAGCGCCGCCTCGCTCTTATCCGCCGCCACGTTCCTCTGGAAGGCCGTCACATCCTCGATATCGGCTGCGGCATAGGAACGTTCGTCCAGCGCCTGCGGGAGTTCTCGCCTCACGTCTACGGGGTGGACATCGACCAGGAGCGGGTCCGCAGGGGGGCGATGGCACTTCCCTACCTGGCGGTGGCAGTGAGCGAGTACCTGCCCTTTGCCGACGGTAGCTTCGATGTGGTCCTTCTGCACGAGGTTCTGGAGCACGTCGGCGACGATCGTCTCACTCTGGGAGAAGCCTGCAGGGTGACCAGGCCGGGGGGAAGAATCGTTGTCTATTGCCCCAATCGTCTCTATCCCTTCGAGACGCACGGCATCTTCCTGGGCAAGCGCTACCTCTTTGGCAACATCCCGCTGGTGAACTACCTGCCTGACGGGCTACGCAAACGGCTGGTGCCCCATGTGCGGGCCTATACGAGAGGAGACGTCAGGCGGTTGTTCGTCGGCCTGGCGGCGAGGCCCATCGTCCATACGTGCGTTTTCCCGGGATTCGACAACCTAGCGGCTCGAAGTGCGCTGGCGTCTTCGATCTTGCGGCGCGTTCTCTACCCGCTGGAGAATACGCCTCTGGGAAACCTTGGCCTGTCTCATTTCGTTGTATTGGAGAAGAGGGGATAGAGGGGTCATGGCGAGAGCGTACAGTTCTCGGCGGCGGAGGCTGCAGCGGCTCAACGGTGGTCGTCGGCGGCCAGGCCTTCCCTGGTTCTGGCTGGTGGGCGCGCTGGGGTTGGTGCTGCTGGCGATGGTGGCCATCGGCGGCGGCGCCTCCTTCGCTGTTTACTACCACTACGCGGACGACCTGGAGCGACCGGACGTCGAGCTGGCTCGCACCGGCTCGGCTGGCAGCCGCATCTTCGACCGCAACGGCAACCTGCTCTACGAGTTCGTGGACCCCCTGTCCGGGCTGAAGAACCCTGTCCCGCTGTCGGAGATCTCTCCCTGGCTGATCTACGCTACCATCTCTACGGAGGACGCCAGCTTCTACGACAACCCGGGGGTGAACATAAAGGGGCTGCTGCGGGCTGCTATGGAAAACCTGACTCCCTTCGGGCCCGGCTTTTTGAAGGGCAGCGGCGGCAGCTCCATCACTCAGCAACTGGTGAAGAACGTCTACATTCCGCTGGAGGAGCGGATGGAGCGGTCGCTGGGTCGGAAGCTCAAGGAGGTCATCCTGGCTATCGAGCTGAAGCGCCGCTACGACGACGACCAGATCCTGGAGTGGTATCTGAACCAGGTCTACTACGGCAACTTCGCCTACGGCGCTGAGGCTGCTGCCTGGCGCTACTTCGGCAAGCCGGCCAGGGACCTCAGCCTGGCGGAGGCGGCGATGCTGGCGGGGATTCCTCAGGCGCCTGGGATGTATTCCCCGGTCATCCCTGAGAACCGGCCGGGGGCTGTGCAGGAACAGCACCGCGTTCTCGACCTTATGGTGAAGCACGGCTATATCAGCCAGGGGCAGGCGGATGACGCGAAGCAGGAGGAGATGAGCTTCGAGGAGGGGACCTTCCCCATCCGAGCGCCCCACTTCGTGTTCTATGTGAAGGATGTTATCACCAAGATGTGCGAGAAGGGGCGGCTAGACCTGCCGGAGGACATCGACTGCTCTCAACTGGTCTACCGCGGCGGCCTACGGGTCACTACCAGCCTGGACCTGGCGTTGCAGCAGAGAGCGGAGGGCATCGTCGAGGAGCAGATCAGCGCCGTTGAGGGGCGCTACGGGGGTCACAACGCCGCCGCGGTGGTCATCGAGCCGGCCAGTGGGGAGATCCTGGCGATGGTGGGCAGCCGTAACTACTTCCGGGAGGACATCGACGGCCAGGTAAACATTACCACCTCCGAGCGCTCGCCGGGGTCCTCCATAAAGGTCTACACTTATCTGACCGCCTTCCTGCACGGCTGGACGACGGCAACGGTTGTTAGGGATGAGCCCATCGACATCAAGTCGGAGAGCGGTCAGCCCATCCAGAACTGGAACTTCGCGTTCAAGGGGCCGGTCACTGTGCGGACTGCTCTAGCCGAGTCCATCAACATCCCGGCCGTCAGGACAATCATAGCGATGGGCGTGGAAAACGTCGTCGACACCGCTCACAAGATGGGCATCACCTCCCTCAACGATCCCGGCCGCTACGGGCCTGCCCTCACCCTCGGCGGCGGTGAGGTCAAGCTTCTCGACCACACCTATGCCTACAGCGTCTTCGCGAACAACGGGCTGATGGTAGGCATGCCCACGGTGGAGGACCTGCCCTCGGGCTACCGCCAGCTCGATCCGGTGGCCATCCTGACGGTGGAGAACACCCTGGGAACAGTGCTGTACCAGTACACGGGGGCCGATTCGCTGCAGGTGGTGCCGGCGCCCTACGCGTACCTAATCACCGATATCCTCTCCAAGAGCGCCATCCACTGGAGCGGCCTCACCATCTCCCGGCCGGCGGGTGCCAAGACGGGCACCAGCGAAGGGTTCCGCGATGCTCTGGTGATGGGCTATACCCCCGATCGGGCGGTAGGTGTGTGGATGGGCAACGCCGACAACACTCCCATGGCCGAGGGTACCTTCAGCTTTGCCGGGTCCGGCCCCATATGGAAGGCGTTGATGGAGGCCGCTCACGAGGGCGTCGAAGTCCACGACTTCGTGGTCCCGGTAGGCGCATATTTCGCCCCTTGCGCTGGCAGAACGGAGGTCTTCGTGGAGGGTACCAGGTGCACCTACGCGCCGCCCAAGCCCAGCCCCACTCCTATCCCCAGTGGCACTCCCCGTCCAAGTCGCACCAGTACTCCGGCGACGCCGAGGGCCACCCCCATAGCGACTCCCACAACCACCCCTGCAGTAACCCCGGCCAGCACGCCCTTTCCCGAGCCGTCCCAATTACCCTCTACCCCAGAGCCCGGTGGCTAGGCTGACCTCAGCCAGTGGGCGGTCCTCGACGTTTTGGCCAGACTTGCGCTATGGCTGCCAGGCTATAGTATTTAGGATCGGCTTGCGATGAGTGCTTCCTTGGGAGAGGGGATTGCAGGAAGATAGTCCTCAGCCAGGGGTTCACCGTGGGCGCCTTCCGGGTGACGTTTTTATCCGGCGGCCACGGGTGCCGCGCCGAGGCCTGCACCGGGTGCTGGGCGTGTCGGGGCTGTTCAGCGCCGCTTACGGCAACGTTGGCTCCTCCATCTACTACGCCCTCGGTGTAGCGGCTCTGTTCGCCTTGGGCCTGACGCCCTTGGCCTTCATCATCGCCGGCCTTATCTTCGGCTGCACCGCGTTGACCTACGCCGAGGGGACCACCGCCATGCCTGAGGCGGGCGGCTCGGCCATGTTCGCCCGCCGGGGCTTCAACGAGTTGTTCAGCTTTGTCGCCGGTTGGGCGCAGGTGCTCAACTTTGTGGTGACCATTGCCATATCTGCTTTCGCGGTGCCCAACTATCTGGCGGTCTTTCTGCCCGTTCTCAAGACGTGGCCCGCCAACGCCCTCTTTGGTATCGGCGTGGTGGGCTTTCTGGCCACCATCAATGTCATCGGTGTGAAGGAATCTTCGGGTGTCAACATTGGCCTGGCGGTGCTGGACTTGCTTACCCAGGCGTTTCTGGTGGTTCTTGGGCTGTTCCTCCTGCTCAACGTCGGAACGCTCATCGATAACGTGCACTGGGGCGTAGCCCCCACCTGGGACAAGCTTGTGATAGGCATCGCCATCTCCATGATCGCCTACACCGGCATCGAGACGGTGTCCAACCTGGCCGAGGAGACGCGCAATCCAGCCAAGAATGTGCCCCGTTCCATGTTCGGCGTCTTCGGGGTGGTTCTTCTAATGTATGCGCTGCTTCCTCTCGTCGCTCTCAGCGCCATGCCGGTCGACTGCCCGCCAGGAGGCGGCGAATGTACTACGGAGCTGGCAGACGAGTACATCCGCGACCCGGTGCTGGGGATCGTCGATCAGTTCCCTGGCGAAGCGCTGCAGGCGGTGCTATCGGTGTGGGTGGGCATTCTAGCTGCTACCATCCTGATCATCGCCGCCAACGCCGGGATGCTGGGTCTGTCGCGCCTGGTCTACTCGATGGGCCGCCACAGGCAGCTTCCGCCTGTGTTTAGCGAGATCAACGTGAAGCGACGCACGCCTGCTAATGCCATCGTGATCTTCGCGGTCGTGGCCGCTGTGCTGATCATTCCGGGCAAGCTGGATGTGCTGGCCAACGTCTATGCTTTCGGAGCGATGCTATCGTTTGCCCTTGCCCATCTATCGATCATCGCCATGCGGGTGAGGGAGCCGGACATGGCGCGGCCCTTCAGGATTCCCTTCAATCTGCGGGTGGCCGGTAGACAAATTCCCCTTACGGCGATCATCGGTGCCGTGGGCACGCTCATCACCTGGGTGGTGGTGGTGATCACCCAGGAGGCTGGCCGCGCGGTGGGATTTCCCTGGCTACTGGCAGGGCTGATCATCTACCTCCTCTATCGCTGGGCTATCCGCGAATCACCGATGAGGACGGTGAAGCTGGAACCTCCCTATTAGGGCGGTCTTGGCTGGCGTTAGCGCGTGGCGGGGCAGGTGGAAGGTGGTATGATGGAGGTGCGGCCGTGTGGCGGCTGGCGACGAAGGGAGGGTGATTATGGTCAAGGGTGGTGTTGAGAGACCCTTCGAGTATGAATATCGGCCAGGCGAGGAGCTGGTGCTGCGCTTCCGTAGCCCCCTGATCGACCTGCTTCCGGCGGAGGTCCACGAGCATCTGGTGGCGGGCAGGAAGGAGCTTCTTCTGGCCATGCGCGGCTTTGTGGATGCGGCCATCAGCCGACTGGAGGAGCGGGAGCGGGCGAGGGCGCAGCGGCGCAGCGAGATCAAGGTGGAGTGAGGCTCTCGGCCGCCCTTTCGGTCAGCAGGCGGTCCAACTCCTCCTCGCTGGTGATTTCAGCTACGGAGCGGATGAAGTCGCCTAGGGAGAAGCTCAGCCGCCGCAGCTCCAGCATCTTGGGGCCGATGGGGCTGCTGGAAGCGGGCGTATCGCCGTACAGCCCGTGGAAGGCGAAGTAGGCCT
>CAZSHQ010000047.1:0-7253 GCA_964606995.1 uncultured Dehalococcoidia bacterium
CCGGCGTAGCCACCCCCTGAATCGGCCCTTCCGGCCCGGGCACATCAACGAAGGCCCCGGCTTCCTGAGCCACCGGGTCGTTCACCACCTCATTGATCGAGTTGACCGGCGCCCACCAGACATTCTCCCTGTCGAAGACTTGGCCCCACTCATCGAGGCTCTTGATAGCGAAGACCCGATCCAGTTCCTCAACCAGCCTCGGAGCGTTCTGGAGGCGTAGAGAGATGTCGGCGAAACGGGGATCCCTCTGCAGGTCCTCCCGCTCGATGGCCCGACAGAGATCGGGCCAGTGCCGGTCGCCCTGGAGCAGGAGGAGCCAGAACCAGCGACCGTCGCCTGCCTGGTAGCAGTTGATGATCGGGTTGACGGCATGGAACCGATCGTAGGCTTCGATGGGCAGCTTGGTACGCAGGGCTATGCTGATGTCCCACCCCATCATGTACACGCCGGTGCGAAGAAGGGAGACCGAGACCCTCTGCCCCTCGCCGGTGCGTGAGCGGGCCAAAAGGGCGGCACAAATTGCCCCCGCCGCACTGCACCCGGCCACGTGGTCGCCCATGCCGCCGCGTTGGTGCGGCAGCGCCGCCCCCTTGGGCGTCAGAGCGGCGGCGACGCCGGCCCGTGCCCAGAATGCACCGACGTCATAGGCCGCGCGGTCTCGATTCGGGCCATCGGGGCCGTAGCCGGTCATCTGGCAGTAGACCAGCCCTCGATTCGTTTCGCGCAGCCTTTCGTACGTCAGGCCAGTCGTCTCCAGCACCCTGGGCCGCACGTTGGTCACCAAGACATCGGCCTTGTCAATGAGTGTCCGGGCAATGGTACGCCCCTCCTCGCTCTCTAGATTCAAGGCCATGCTTCGCTTGCCCCGGTTGTCCAGCTCGAAGGGAGAGTTGCTGGGGATAGCCCAGCCCGTCATCGAGGCGACCCAACCCCGCAAGGGATCGCCGGTCGGCGGCTCGATCTTGATTACCTCCGCGCCCCAGTCGCAAAGGATGAGGGTGGTGGAAGGGGCAGCGACCCAGAGACCGATCTCAACAACGCGTATTCCTTCAAGCGGACCAGACATGAATGCATCCCTCCTGTACCGGCGGTTATCCCTCGGTTGCCCCTATGACCAGAAGCCCCTGGGCCATCCAACCCAGGGACTCCAGGCGTTGGCGTTCTAGCTCGCCTCGCCCTTCCACATACACCACGAGCCATCCGCTAGCTTGGTCGGGCGGTAGAGCTTACCACCCTTCCCTTCACATGGCTTGCGGTGCCCCCCTGTTAGAACAGACAGACACCGCTACCGGACGCAGCGCCAGCAGCCTTCTGACGCGGCTGAGCGCGCTTCTGGCCGTTGGCCCTGCCCGCGTTTTGTTGCCCTTCAGAGCTAGTGGGGCTGCCGCAGAGACTAGCCCTTGGCCAAGATCTTCTGCATCTCCTCCGCAGTGTAGGCGCGCAGGGTCTCGCTGGCAACGTTGCCCGCCTCGGCGATCCCGAACAGGCCGGCCGCCATGGCCTCGTCGCTGGGCGCATCCACCACGGCCACCAGGTCGTAGCGCCCCTGGGTCCAGTAGTGACCCAGGACCTTGAAGCCGCGCGCCTCGTTCTGCTTGCGTATTTCCGAGGCTCGCTTCACGGAGTCCTTGACGTTCTTGCGCCCCTGCGCGGTGAACCGATAGAGGACGATGTAGTTAGGCATGCCAGACCTCCTTCTGACGAAAATTGGGCTAGACTTCCTGATTTTAGCACTGAGAGCGAGCCAGTCAAGACCGGCTTCCTATATGAAGTCACCCGGATAGGCACGAAAGTGGCGTAATCCGCACCACACGCTCGCCGCGGCCACCCCTGACCGATGCGGAACCACACGACGGCGCTGGCCAGCGGGAGGAGGGCCAAGCTCCCGATGACGAGGGGCCAGGCCCTTGGAAGGGCTTCGCCGCCCTCTGGCGCGAGCCTCAAGGCAGCGAACCCTCGCCTACAGCGATCACCCGTAGCGGAACCGGCAGAGCGCCGGGGAGGAAAACCTTCCTGGCTATGGGAAGTCGGGCGCTTAGGTTTTTCCGTGCGCGTCGGTCGCCGTTGCGAAGAGGCACTTGAGGGTGCCGTGCCCGTGAGTGCGGTTTGGTCGGGGTGGGCGGATTTGAACCGCCGCCCTCGTGGTCCCAAACCACGCGCTCTAGCCTGGCTGAGCTACACCCCGACCAGGCTCAGCCTACATCCACAGGCAACAGGGGGTCAAGATCGAGGCCATCTCGCTCGTTCAGAGGCCCGCTGTCGCGGCGAGGACGACGGTCGGCGAGGTTAGCTGATAAAGTCGGCGAAGGATTCGTAGAATCCGGTCACGGTGAGGCCGATGGCGGTCAGAGCAAGCACCGCCGCCAGGGCAACGAAGGCCAGCACCAGCGTGAACTCGCCCAGCGCCTGCCCGTCTCCGTCCTTGGCCTGCGCCACAACACAGGCCACGCAGTGCCGCAAGTTTCCATAACTCATGAGGGTCGCCCTTTATTGAGACGCTACGAGAGAGCGCTCCGTTACACCCTGGCAGCGCCGACAAGCTGGCAGATGTCCTCCACCCCTTCCTCCTCCAGGAACCGCTCGATGCCCTCCAGCACGTCGACGGTGGCCTGCGGGTTGACGAAAGTGGCGGTGCCCACCTGAACAGCGGTCGCCCCAGCCATGATGTACTCTATGGCGTCGAGCCCGGTCATGATCCCTCCACAGCCGATAACAGGCACGTCCACCGCTGCCGCCGTCTGATACACCAGCCGCACGCCGATCGGCTTGAGGACCGGGCCGGAAAGGCCGCCGAAGCCCCAGCCCAGAGCCGGCCGTCTGCTCTTCACATCGATGGCCATAGCAGGGAAGGTGTTGATCAGAGTGAGCGCGTCGGCGCCGGCGTCCGCTGCCGCTCGCCCTACGCTAGCGATGTCGCTGACGTTGGGCGTTAGCTTAACGATGACCGGCAGGGTGGTCTCTCGCCTCACGGCGGCGGTCACCGCGGCGGCCATCTGGGGGCTGCTGCCGAACTCCAGGCCGGTGGCCACATTGGGGCAGCTGATGTTCAGCTCCAGACCGCTGACCCCGGCAACGCCATCCAATCGTCGGGCCAGGCGAGCGTACTCATCGATGCTCTCGCCAGCGATGTTGACGACGACCGGCACGCGCCAGGTGGCCCAGATGGGAGCGATGTCGCGGATGAGGGCTTCTACCCCCATGTTCTGGAGACCGATGGAGTTGAGCATGCCAGCGGGGGTTTCTACCATGCGCGGCTGAGGATTGCCGCGCCGCCGGCGTAGGGTCGTTCCCTTGCAAACGATGGCCCCCAGGCGCTGGATGTCCAGTTCCTTGGCCATCTCCAGCCCATAGCCGAAGGTGCCGGAGGCAGCCATCACCGGGTTCGCCAGAAAGAGCCCCCGCTTGCACCTCGGCGCCAGCTCGACGGAGAGGTTCACACTTTCCTCCTGCTGGCGTCATTATACCAGCGCCTTGTTCAGGGGCTAGCAAAAAAAGAAGGGGCGCACCCGGCAGGGGTGCACCCCTTTAAGGGGGTACGGTACTGCGCTCTTTCTACACCAGACGCGTGCTACCAGCCGCTCCTGTCCCCGCCGTCGAGAGACCGCCATCCTCCCCATCGCCCGCAGGAGCATGCAAATCGCGTGACTTACCCCAACGACCGTGGGACAACTCGGACAGAGGGTCATCCTCCCACAAGAAGTCCGACGCCGAGTTGCTGAATTCCTTCCGAGCACCACACAGCTTGCAGACACCCACGCTGGTAGGGCCCTCCGGGCTTCCTATCAACCAGTGATGGCGACAGCGTCCATCCTTGGTCGCCTTCTCGGGCTGAGTCGCTACGGTCTTCCTCATCCCAGTTCTCCAGATCTCCGATTGCTATGGTTAGACGCCTAGCGTTGTCCATGCGTTACAAATCTCGTCTTTAGATCATAGCGCGCAGGGGGCCGATTGTCAAGCTTTTCGCTGTAATTACTGTATGCAGTTGCTTAACTGTTACTCCTCTGTTAATATCGCTATAGTGGTCACCTTGCGCTATACTATTGACGGCAACTCTCGCCCGCAGGTTCCACAGCGGTCGTTAACCCCTAACCCCTGAGACGATGGCGGTACACAGCACTAAGAGCCAGAGCTTGACCCTGCTCAAGCGCAGCGGCGGTAGCACGCTGGAGCAGCCGAAGAGGGGATGTCTGCATAGGAGGTAGTGGTGAAACAAGGAGAAGGCAAACAGGGCCCCGACGAGAAGGCCATCCTGGCCGCGCTGAGCACCGTCGAGGACCCCGAACTGCATCGGGACATTGTCAGCCTGGGCATGATCCGCGACCTGCAGGTCAGCGGCGGCAAGGTCGCCTTCAGGTTCGTGCTCACTACCCCCGCCTCTCCGATGCGCAACGAGTTGCAGCGCAAGGCCGAGGAGGCTGTTCGCACCGTTCCCGGCGTTGAGAGTGTGGAGGTGAAGATGGACGCCGAGGTGCGCGCCCACTCGCGCCCGGGTCCCCCGCGGCCGGTGGAAGGCGTGCGAAACATCATCGCCGTTGCTAGCAACAAGGGCGGCGTCGGCAAGTCCACGGTGGCCGTGAACCTGGCCATCGCCCTGGCCAAGCACGGGGCACGGGTCGGCTTGCTGGACGCTGACCTCACCGGGCCTAACATCCCCACCATGGTCGGGCTGAAGCAGGGCTACCAGGCTGACACAGGCCTCGCGCCGGTGGCGTGCTATGGCGTGAAGGTGGTCTCTATCGGCTTTCTCTTGCGACCGGGCCTGCCGGTGATCTGGCGCGGCCCGCTGATCGGCAACGGCATCCGCCAACTCCTCCACGAGCTCCCCTGGGCTGCCGACGGCCAGCTAGACTACCTGGTCATCGACCTGCCACCGGGCACCAGCGACGCCCCCCTGAGCATGGCCCAGGAGGCGCCCATCGCCGGCGTGGTTATCGTCACCACCCCTCAGAGCGTATCCCTGGAGGACGCTACCAAGGCGGTGACGATGTTCGAGAAGTTGAACGTGCCCGTGTTCGGTATCATCGAGAACATGAGCTACTTCCTCTGCCCCCACTGCGGCCAGCGCACAGAGATCTTCGGCCACGGTGGCGCTCGTGAGGCGGCCGAGAAGCTGGGGCTGGACTTCCTGGGCGAGGTCCCGCTGGACGCCGAGGTGCGCGCCAGCAGCGACGATGGTGTGCCCATCGTGGAGCGGGAGCCCGACTCGGCGGTCGCTCAGGTGTTCATGGTCATCGCCGAGCGCGTCGCCGCTCGCACCAGCGTGCAGGGTTTCTCCGAGAAGACGGCCAGCACGTAGAAGCGATTCGCTGAAAGAGGGAGGCCCTCCGCTGGTGGAGGGCCTTCTTGCATTCCCTTCGGCGCAGGCTAACCGGGGTCGCCTGTACGAGCCGCCGTCAGCCGCTGGCGGGCCATCTCCACGTAGCGGCCCTCGCTCTCGATGAGGAGCCAGCGGCGGCCGTGCCTGTCGGCAGCTACGGCCAACGTCCCGCTGCCAGCGAAGGGGTCGAGCACGAGTTCGCCGGGGTTGGTGGCGATGAGCACCAGTCGCTCCACGAGCGTCAGCGGCTTCTGGGAGGGATGCTTGCCGAAGGCCCGCTCGGAAGCGGGGGTATAGGGTATCTCCCACAGGTTACGCATCTGCTTTCCGCCCGCCAGCTCCTTCGCCTGCCAGTAGTTGAACGTCCACTTCTTGGCCTTGGCGGGCGTGTTGTTCACCGCCCAGATGATCTGCTCGGTGCTCTCGGTGAGGGTGCGGGCGGTGATGTTGGGCTGAGCGTTGGGCTTGAACCAGACGATCGAGTTGAGGACCCGCCGCTTCAGCACGTTCTGGAGGATGAAGCCTAGCTGATATATGTTATGAAAAGTGCCGAAGACCAGGATGTTGCCATTGGGCTTGACCACCCGACAGACCTCACGGAGCCAGTCCACATTGAAACGGAAGAAGTCGTCCTTGCTGAAGTGGTCCCAGGCCTCATCCATGGTCACGTGGGAGCTGAAGGCCCAGCCCAGGCCGCGCTTGCCGCGACGGCCGCCGCCGGAAGCGATGCCGAAGGGCGGGTCGGCGATGCAGTGGTCAATGCAGGCATCCGGCCACTGCCGCATGACCTCCAGGCAGTCACCCTCGACGATTGTGTTGGGGGAGGGAAGGGTCATCATTTCTCCCGTATAGCTCCGCGGGTTGAAACCCGCAGCTTCAATGCCTCCGTAAGGGCCGCTCCGCCTGGGTGCGAACGTATCGCCGCACGTTCGCGACCTCCGCCGAGGATAGGCGATGGAAGCCGTAGCCTTTTTGCCAGAACGAGTTGTGGCCCATGTCGAATTTGAGCTCCGGATGCTTAAGGAAGACGGAGCGAGCGCTAGCGCCCTTGAGCTGGTGCATCACGGACGGGAGCGTCTGGGTTTCCGCCAATGCCACCAGCAGATGGACGTGGTCTACCACCATCTCGACTTCCAGGAGCCGGACCCCCGCCCGCTGTGCGGTCTCGATCAACAGCCCCCTAGCATCATCGCCGACTTCGCCTTCGAGGGCTTCTTTGCGTCCCTTGGTACTGAACCAGACGTGGTACAAGCTTTCCACCACCTGACTCCCTCGAAGCTGAGGGTTTTAACCCTCAGAAATGATTGGAATTTCCCGCATCACCTCCAGGCAGTCGCCCTCATACAAGTGGTTGGGAATAGGCTCTTTCATACCCTCAGTCGCATCTTACATCAAGGAAAGACCTCCCGCAGCTCGAAGCGCGGGCCGTCCTTGCACACCAGCTTCACGCCGCGGCGGGTGAACACGCCGCAGCAGTAGCAGACGCCCATGCCGCAGGCCATATGCTCCTCCAGCAGCACCTGCACCGACTTGCGGCTGGCCTGTTCGCGCATGATGGCCGCCATCGCCTCGTACATGGCGTTGGGCCCACAGGCGAAGACCTGATCCGCCCACGGGAGGTACTGCGCGAGAAGCTCGGTCACCAGGCCGCGATGCCCCGCCGAGCCGTCCTCGGTGGCGCTTACCACCTCCACCTCCGCCGGCAAGGAGGCCGATGGGAAGAGCTTGTCGACGGTCATTGCCCCCTGGAGCAGGGTCACCGCCCTCCCGTTGGCGATGGCCTCGTCGGCCAGGGCCACCAGGGCGGCGATGCCGATGCCGCCGCCGACCAGCAGGAGATTCTGGGACTGCGAGTTGACCGCGTAGCCACGGCCGAGAGGGCCGAAGAGGCTCACCAGGTCGCCTGGCTGGCGGCGCCACAGCCAATCGGTGCCCC
>CAZSHQ010000048.1:0-7025 GCA_964606995.1 uncultured Dehalococcoidia bacterium
TCTCGTCGCCGGTGGCCGGGAGCTTGTCCAGCAGGCTGTTCAGTTCATCCAGACGTGACGCCTCATCGAAGCTTTCATCACCAAAGCTGCGAATCTGGAGCACGGCGATGGCCGTGGCCATCTCCGGCGTGAACTGGAAGCCGCCGTTGGGATGCTGAGGGTCCGCCCCACCGGGCGCCTTGTAATTGGGGTCAGCCTGATCGGAGATATTGGTGGCGTTCCCAAAGAGGTCATTACCCAAGCCAAGCAGGTTGCGAAACACAGTTACCTCCAAGGGTTGGGGAAGAGTGCCGGCGTAGATAGCGTCGATGGTGTCATTGACGCCATCGCAGTACGCCCAGATCAGCGCCTGGTCGGCGGCAGGGAACTTCGCGAACATGTTGTTCAGTTCAGAAGACGTATAGCCTTCCGTCCGCACCGCCAGATCGTCGTAGAAGGTCGACGGGTCAAGGGCGCCAAAGGCCTGGTAGAGGGTACCCCGCCCCACGCGACCCATAAGGATCAACTGGCCCAGGCGATCCTTAGCGACCTCGCGACCGTTCTCGCGGGCGAACTCGAGGTCCGTATCGGCGTAGATATGTGGCAGGCCGAAGGCCGGCTCACGAACCGTCACCGCCCCGGGGGAAGCGACCGTGACCTGGCTGCCTTGACCAATCAGGGCGATGGCCAGCACTAGGCCGAGCAGCAAGGAAAAGGGGATCAAACGTCGAGTACGCATGACAAACCTCCCGCACCAAAGTTGTCAGGTCGATTATACTCCCAGACGCCAGGGTTGGCAAGGGAAGACGCTACAGCCACCCCGTGGCCACCACGCACCACACGATGGCGTTGGGCAGCGTCAGGAAGGCTTACCTGCTCCACCGCCTCCTGGTGTACCACCCCCCAGCGACTTCGTTGCCGGCCAGATGATCTTCGTCGAAGGCGGGGCACCAAGCCACGTGTAGGGCTGCTCGCTCAGATATTGGAGCGGCTCTGGCCGCCGTCCACGTTGATGCAGGCGCCGGTCACCCAGCTTGCCCGCTCCGACACCAGGAAGACCACCACATTAGCCACCTCCTCGGCCGTGCCGAAGCGACCCATGGGGATGTTCTCCCGCACGAACTGGGCCATGCCCTCGGCGTCCTCCTGCTGGCGGCGCCACCAGGAGCCGCCGGGGTGGCTGATGCTGCCGGGAGCCACCGAGTTCACCCGAATGTTGTGGGGAGCAAGCTCCAGGGCCATCATCTTGGCGTGGCTGATCATGGCCGCCTTCAAGGCGTTGTAGGTGGGGATGCCGCCCGACTCGCGGCCCCAGATGGAGGCGATGTGCACTACTGCCCCGCCGCCCGCTCGCTGCATATGGGGGACGACGAGGCGGGTGGCGCGGGCGGCCGTCAAAAGGATCATCTGAAAAGTGGCCTGCCAGGCCTCGTCCGAATCGGAAGCCACCGAGCCGTTCACGTTGTTCACCAGGATATCGATGCGGCCGAAGGCGTCGGCGGTGGCCTGTACCAGCCGCTCTGTGTCCTCGGCCTTGGTGACGTCGGCCTCCACCGCCAGGGCGCGCACACCCTTGGCCTCGACCTCCTTTGCCGTCTCCGCCAGCTTCTCCTGGTCGCGGGCGCAGAGGGCGACGTCGCAGCCCTCCCCGGCCAGGCCCAGAGCGATAGCCCGGCCGATGCCACGGCTGGCGCCGGTCACGATGGCTGCTTTGCCCTTCAATCCTAGGTCCACGGCGATCTTCACCCTTGGCAACAAAAGGCAGGCGCGTCCGGCGCGGATGATACAACGGCCGTTGCCCTGATTGCAACGGGGCCTGGCTTCATTGACACCATTTGTGGGCCTTGCTACGATACCTGACGCTGGAAGCAGCGATGCCCTATCAGACCATCAGGCTCTCGAAGCGCGACACTATCGCCTACCTCGATCTGCGGCGTGCCGAGCAGGGAAACCGCATCGACGGCCAACTGCTGCAAGAGCTGGCGGCTGCCTGCGCGGATATAAACGACGACCCCCAGGTGCGGGTGGCCATTCTCAGCGGCGGGGACGCTTCTGTCTTTTCCCTCGGCTGGGATATGTCACTGCTGGCCGCTGAAGGGGGGCCAGCTCGCCGCAGGGAGTTCCTGGGCTATGCCTTCGATTGCTTGCCCCAGCTCTCCCGACCGGTCATCTGCGCCATCAACGGCGATGCCATCAGCGCTGGCCTGGAGCTGGCCCTGGCCTGCGACGTTCGTCTGGCCTGCGCCGAGGCCCATTTCGCCCTGCCCGAGACCTCCTGGGGCTTGATACCCATGGGCGGCGGCAGCCAGCGCCTGGCTCGCATCGTCGGGCGGGGCAAAGCCCTGGAGCTCATCCTCACGGCGGAGGCCATCGATGCCCAGGAGGCCCATCGCATCGGCCTGGTGAGCCGGGTGGTGCCCCGCGATAGGCTGATGGCCGAAGTGGAGGCCCTGGCCGAGCGCATCGCCGCTCGCGGACCGATTGCTGTGCGTTACGCTAAGGAAGCGGTGAGCAAGGGCCTGGACATGACCCTGGAGCAGGCTCTACGCTTCGAGACGGACTTGACGATAATCCTCCAAACCACCGAGGATCGAGCCGAGGGCGTGCGCGCCTTTCTGGATAAGCGGCCGCCGCAGTTCCACGGACGATAGGAGCGCGAAGGCAAGCAGCATGAACACCCAAGTCCTGATATACGAAAAGGACGGCGGCATCGCCTGGGTCACCCTAAACCGGCCCGAGGTCCTCAACGCCCTGAACATGGAGATGCGGGACGAGCTGTGGCAGGTTCTCCACGCCTTGCAGGATGACCCTGATGTGGCGGTGGCTATTTTCAAGGGGGCGGGAGAGCAAGCCTTCTCCGCCGGCGCCGATATCAGCGAGTTCGGCACAGCCCCGTCGGTGGTCGAAGCGCGGCGGGCGCGGCGGGAGCGCGACCTCTGGGGCTACATGCTGGCCATCGAGAAGCCCCTCATCGCTGCCATCCACGGCTTCGCCCTGGGGGCCGGCATCGAGCTGAGCATGTGCTGTGACCTGCGCATCGCCGCCGAGGACGCTCGCCTGGGCCTGCCGGAGGTGAGCCTAGCCTACATCCCTTCGGCCGGAGGGACCCAGCTCCTTCCCCGCACCGTTGGCCCAGGGCAGGCCATGGGGCTTATCCTGTCCGGCGATGCCATCGATGCCCAGGAGGCCCTGCGTATCGGCCTGGTGCAGCGAGTGGTGCCTCGCCAGCGCCTCTACGCCGAGGCCGAGGCCCTGGCCCGCCAGCTAATGGCGCGCGGACCGTTGGCTTTGCGATACGCCAAGGAGGCAGTGACCCAGGGTCTGGATCTGCCCCTGGGCGAGGGCTTGGCCCTGGAGGCCCGCCTGTCCCGCTTGGTTCTGGCCAGCCGCGACGCCCGCGAGGGGCTGAGGGCACAGCGAGAAGGCAGGGCGCCGCAATTCGTGGGGGCGTAGTAGCCACA
This sequence comes from uncultured Dehalococcoidia bacterium, assembly GCA_964606995.1. Taxonomy (GTDB): domain Bacteria; phylum Chloroflexota; class Dehalococcoidia; order SM23-28-2; family SM23-28-2; genus SM23-28-2. Next base: position 3,441 of record CAZSHQ010000048.1, read on the forward strand.
AGTCAAAGGGAGGGGGGAGATGAATACCGCTGAATTCCTGACCATCAGCGCTTCCATCGTGCCTGAGCGCGAAGCGCTGGTCTGCAACGGCACCCGCCTTACTTACCTGCAGGTGCAAGAGCGGGTCAATCGCCTGGTCAACGCCCTCATGGACCTGGGGGTCGAGCGCGGCCAGAAAGTGGCCATCATGGCTCTCAACTCCCACCGGTACATCGAGACCTACTACGCCTGCGCCAAACTGGGAGCAATATTCGTCCCCCTTAACTATCGGGCCAAGCGGGAAGAGTTGATCTACATGGTGAACAATTCCGAGGCCTCGATATTCTTCGTGGGAGAGCGCTATCTGGAGCTCATCGCCTCTATACGGCCGGAGCTGAAGGGCATCCGCCACTTCATCTGCTACGACGCCTACCCCCAGGGGATGCAGAACTACGAGGACATCATCGCTAGATACGAGCCCGAGGAGGTGTTCGTCGAGGTCGACGACAACGACCTCACCGTCCTCCTGTACACCAGCGGCACTACCGCCCTGCCCAAGGGCGTCGCTCTCACCTACCTCAGCCTCTCAGTATACGTCACCAATACCGTCGAGCCCGCCAGCCCGGAGACGCACGATGTCATGATGCTGTCGGTGCCCGTCTACCACGTGGCGGGCGCCACGGCCATCATGTCATCCATCTGGGGAGGGCGTACCCTGGTGGTGTTGCCGCAGTTCGAACCCCACGCCTGGCTGGAGACGATTCAGCGGGAGCGTGTCACCCATACCTTCGTGGTGCCCACTATGCTCAAACGGGCCATGGACGAGCCCGACTTCAGCAAGTACGACATCAGTTCTCTCAAGCTTCTGGCCTACGGGGCCGCCCCCATGCCCTACGAGGTGATCCGCAAGGCGGTGGGTGTGTTTAAATGCGGCCTGATGAACGCCTATGGCCAGACAGAGAGCACCTCTACCATTACCTACCTTGGCCCCGAGGCTCACGTCATCGAGGGCACGGAGGAGGAGAAGGAGAGAAAGCTGGAGCGCCTGAAGTCGGTAGGCCAGCCCATGGAGGATGTGGAGATCGCCATCATGGATCCTCAGGGTAACATCGTGCCAGCCGGCCAGGAGGGGGAGATCGTGGCCAAGGGAGCCCGCCTGATGACCGGCTACTGGAAGCGAGAGGAGGAGACGGCCGAGGCCCTAGTCGATGGCTGGCTGCATACCGGCGACGTCGGCTGGATGGACGAGGATGGCTATCTGTTCATCACCGGTCGCACCAAGGACCTGATCATCCGTGGGGGCGAGAACATCTCGCCCGGCGAGATCGAGACTGTCCTACAGCAGCACCCCAAGATCGAAGATGCGGCCGTCATCGGCGTGCCCCACGTGGAGTGGGGTGAGGAGGTGAAGGCCATCGTCCAGCTCAAGCCAGGGGAGGCAGCCACCGCCGAGGAGATTATTCAGTACACCAAGAGCTGCCTGGCCAGTTTCAAGGCGCCAAAATACGTGACGTTTGTGGATGAGCTGCCCCGCAACTATCTGGGCAAGGTGCTGAAGACGGATCTGCGTAAGCTATACGGTACGCCCACGCCCTAGGCTCACGGTTGACCCTCGCCTGGGCGGACGCTATGATGGTGAACGGTTTCACACTGATGGAGCGACCTCTGGCATCCACTATGACGGCGATCTTGGCATTGGAAGGAGTAGCGGATGGCCCCCTCTGTCCAATTTCCCGGTAACATATTCTTCTACCTCATACTTGTTTCTGTCCTCGTTTTCTTTGCCTATACCGCCTATGTTCGCATCGCTCTTCTCTTGGTCGGCAAACCCGACTGGCGCTTCGACCGCCTTTGGGAGCGGATAGTCTCCTTCGTTCCCCTGGTGTTGGCCATCTGGCGCGTGATTCGTCCCCGCTACTGGTACTCGGCCATTCTTCACCTGGCCATCTTTTGGGGCTTCCTCACCTTCCAGGTGAACACCATCAACTTCTTCCTGGAGGCCTTTCACGAGGATGCCGCCTTCCTCTCCTGGGCCGAGGGCTTCTACACGGGCTACTTCCCGGCCATGCAAGTCTTCGAGGTCCTGGTGATAATCGGCGTGGTCATGGCGGTGGCCAGGCGCCAGATCGTCAAGCCGCCCCGTCTCAGCCTCAACTGGGACGCCCTTCTCATCCTGGGCTTCATCGGCCTGCTCATGGTGAGCGATCTGTTTGCCACCGGCTTCCGCATCGCCATCGACCCCTTCCCCCACCACAGTCGCGCCTTCATCTCCAACACCATCAAGGAAGGCGTCCTGGGAACGGACGTGGATGTCCTCAAAGCTTGGCACACCACCTTCTGGTATCTTCACCTGTTGATCTTCATGGGCTTCCTGGTCTGGGTTCCCTACTCTAAGCACCTGCACATATTCACTGCCGCCCCCAACGTCTTCTTCCGTCGCCTTCAGCCCACGGGTGTCCTCCAGCCCATCCCCGACCTGGAGACGCGGGAGGTGTTCGGTGTGGGGAGTATCCAGGACTACACCTGGAGGCAGCTCCTGGACGGCTACACCTGCACCGAGTGCGGCCGCTGCCAGGAGGCCTGTCCCGCCTATAACACCGAGAAGGAGCTATCGCCAAAGGAGATAGCTCATCAAATGCGCCAGCAGTTGCTGGTCAACGCATCGGACCTCTTGCCGATACCGGTACTGAACATCAATGTCACAGGCGAGCGCGGCGTACCACTGACGGAGGCCATGGGTTTCAACCCCGTATGGGATTGTCTGACCTGCGGCGCCTGCCAGTACGAGTGTCCGGTGTTCGTTGAGCACATCCAGGAGATCATTGACGTTCGCCGCTACCTGGTCATGGACGAGGCCCGCATGCCGGAGACGGCTCAGGCCACCCTCATGCAGCTAGAGCAGCGCGGTCACCCCTGGCGGGGCACCCCCCTTGCCCGCACAACATGGATCGAGGAGATGGGCGACGTGCCCATGTTCGACGGCAGCCAGGAGTACCTGTTCTGGGTGGGCTGCACCGGTGCCCTGTCGGAGCGAAACGTCTTGACCACCAAGGCCATCGCCAGGCTGCTAAACCAGGCCGGAGTTAGCTACGGCGTTCTGGGAGTCGAGGAGACCTGCTGCGGCGACCCCGCTCGCCGCTTGGGCAACGAGTACCTTTTCATGCTCCAGGCCCAGCAGAACATCGAGTTGTTCAAAGCTAAGGACGTCAAGAAGATCCTTACTAGTTGCCCCCACGGCTTCAACACCTTCAAGAACGAGTACCCTCAGTTCGACGGTCATTTCGAAGTGATTCATCACGCCGACTTCTTCGCTCAGCTCGTCAGGGATGGTAGGCTGAAGCCGCAGGAGGCTTTGGCCCAGAAGATCACTTACCACGATTCCTGCTACCTAGGCCGTCACAATAATCTGTACGAGGCGCCTCGCCGCATCATCGCTAGCCTGCCCGGTGCCGAGGCTGTCGAGATGGCTCGGACGCGGGCGCAGAGCTTCTGCTGCGGCGCTGGCGGTGGCCACATGTGGGTGGAAGAGAACCCAGGCAAGCGGGTGAACTACGAGCGCACCGAAGAGGCGACAGCCACAGGTGCCGAGATCGTCGCTACTGCTTG
>CAZSHQ010000049.1:0-6967 GCA_964606995.1 uncultured Dehalococcoidia bacterium
GCATAGGTCACCGCCACGTCGCGGTTGGCCGGATGGGTCAGCATGGCCACGTCCAAGTCGTCGAAGGCGCCCCGATTAGCCATGAACACCTTGCCCCCAGCCGCCTCCTCAGCCGGAGTGCCGATGACCAGGGCCGTTCCCCCTGCCTCGGCAACGACAGCCTTGGCGGCGATGGCCGCCCCCAGCGAAGCCGTGGCAATAATGTTGTGGCCGCAGGCATGGCCGATGCCCGGCAGGGCATCGTACTCGGCGATGAAGGCCACTCGCGGCCGCCCACTGCCGTAGCTGGCTCTGAAGGCCGTGCCTATTTGGCAGATGCCTCGCTCCACGGCAAAGCCCTCAGCCTCCAGGTAGTCGGTCAGCCAGCCAGCCGCCTTCGCCTCTCGAAAGGCCGTCTCGGGATTGGCATGGATGCGTAGGCTGAGTTCGATCAGCTGGTCCCGATGGGCCTCTACCTCGTCTACCGCCCTCTTCTTCAACTCATCAAGACAACTCATACCTGGGGATCCCCTCTAGAAGGTGGCTTCGGGGGAAGCACAGATCCATTCTAGCTGTGGCAAACGAGGGCGGTCAAGGACAGCCGGGGCGCTCGCTCGCAGTCACGTGACTGGTTCATTCTTGGTGGGTAGCGGTTTTGGAACCATCCCGCGGGTTGAAACCCGCGGCTTCCCAGAATCGAAAATTTGGTGCTGCGGGATTTATCCCGCAGGGTTAGTGAGTTCACCCACCAGTGGTGAACCAGTTACGCCGTCACCGCCCTACTCCCCCTTCACCCTCACTCTGGGCTATACTAGGTTCCTAGGGTCTCCTAGTCAGGGATAGACTGGCAATAGCGGATCAACGGCTCGGTGCTCATGCGCGGAAAGACGCTAGCAGCCCTTCTCCTCCTGGCTCTCACCGCCATCCTTGCAGCCTGCCAGGAGGAGGAAGAAAAGCTCACGCCATCGCCTACGCCGTCGCTGGAGGCCCAGCTCCGCCAGCACCTGGAGGAGCTGTCCACCGACGCCCTCCTCAGCCTGGCCTTTCCCGACGTCGCCCTGGCGCCGCTGGGCTCCGGCGATCCATTCCCGGCGTACGCTGTTGAGGACGAGCCCCCCTGGAGCATCGTGGTGCTGGGGCGCCTCATCGATCACTTCACCCGCCGCGATCAGCCCCAACTGGCGGCCTTCCTCTACCTGGATGGCCCAGACACGGACGACCAAGCGCCACCTCAGTCGCGCGTCCTAGAACTGCCCGAGGGGCTGTTCATGGCCCTCATCGAGCTGGACAGCCGAGATCAGCCCGCCCTGGCTGGCCTGAGCCTTCTCGATTCCTCAGCGGTCGAATTCCTGGAGGCAGCGCCAGCTTTGGAGCAGGACCGCCGCCCCTTTCGCCAGGGCTTGGACAACCTGGCGCCAGAAGGCCTGACCTCGCCCGCCCTGGCCGTGGACACCGACAACGACGGCCTGGAGGAACTGGTTCTCCTGGACACGGGCCTGAGCGATGGCATTGGCGCCACCTTCTATCTCACCTTTCGCTGGACTGGCTCCGACCTCCACTGGCAACGAGTAGCACCGCCCCTGGAGGGCACCTCTGCCAATCTACCCACCCAGGCCGTCCTTGACTATCTTGCCGCTGTGGCAGCCGCCACCGCCACCGCCGAGCCCTGGCAAGATCCCCAGCGCTTTCTCGTTTGGCAGTGGCTAACCGACAGCGACGAGCCAATCTCTGAAGAGCTCCTGCACGATGTCGCCGACGACGACAGCGAGGCGGCACTGGCCGCCGCTCGTCGAAAGCTGGAAGCCACTCGCGAGCTGTTCAGCGCGGCCTACCAGCTCCAGTCCGCCAACCGCCAGAAGCTCCAACCCTGGCCAGATTTTGTCAACGGCTTTCGTAATGCCACCGGCGTCAGGGTGGAGGAGATGCTCCCGCCCACCCTAGAAGACGAGCAGGCCTCCGTACAGGTGGTGATCATCGCTTTCAGCCGTGAGGGGCCGGACCTCGTCCAGCGGCGGTTTCGAGTGACCTATGAGCTCGTCCGGGGCGAAGAGGGCTGGCGCCTGAACGACCTCGATGCCAAGGAGGAGCGTCTATCAGACTAGCTTGACACCGGTTAATCCCCTGGGCTAACATCAATTAGGAAATCGAATAGGGCCCGCAGACGCTCTTATCCAGAGTGGTGGAGGGAACGGCCCAAGGAAACCCGGCAACCGATCCGCGCCCCAGTGGTTTGCTCAAGGCCGGACACGGTGCCAAGTCCGACCCTTCGGTTTAGCCGAAGGGGGAGATGAGAGCGGGTAGATCGAAAGAACTTCTCACACCACGAGAAGTTTTTTGTTGATTTTCCTTCCAACGGTGAGGTCATAGTTGAAAGGCGTAAAGGCTATCGAGTGGGCGAACGGTAGGGTCCGACTCCTAGACCAGACTCGCCTCCCCCACCAGGAAGTGTATCTGGAACTGGAGAACCAACACCAGATGGTGGCGGCCATCGGAGAGATGCGGGTGCGAGGCGCCCCCCTGATCGGCATCGCTGCCGCCTACGGGATGGCCCTCGGGGCCCAGCATATCGAAACCGCCAACATGGAGGACTTCCTGGCCCGACTGCGGCCGATCGCTGAGGAGCTGGCAGCCACCCGCCCTACCGCCGTCAATCTCTCCTGGGCCCTCAAGCGCATGACCCTGGCCGCGGAGGCGGCCCCAGACCCTGCCGCCGCCCGCCAAGCGCTGCTGGCCGAGGCCCTGCGCATCCACCAGGAGAACGCCGACGCCGACCGCAGGCTAGGCCAACACGGCGCTCAGCTCATCCCCGCGGGGTCCGCCGTCCTCACCCACTGCAACACCGGCTCCCTGGCCACCGGCGGCTACGGCACCGCCCTGGGCGTCATCCGCGCCGCCTGGGAGCAGGGCAAGCTCTCGCGCGTCTATGTCAGCGAGACGCGCCCCCTCCTCCAGGGGGCACGCCTCACCGCCTGGGAGCTGGCTCGCGACGGCATCCCCGCCACCCTCATCGCCGATGGCGCCGCCGGCTACCTTATGCGCCGCGACGCCATCGCCTGCGTCATCGTGGGAGCCGACCGCATCGCCGCCAACGGCGACGTCGCCAACAAGATCGGCACCTACACCCTGGCCGTCCTGGCCAGCCAGCACGCCATCCCCTTCTACGTAGCAGCGCCCACCAGCACCATCGACCTGACCACTGCCAGCGGCGACCAGATACCGATCGAGGAGCGCTCGGCGGAAGAACTGACCACCTTCGCCGGCGTAACGGTGGCGCCCGCGGGCATCGAGGCCCTGAACCCCGCCTTCGATGTGACGCCGCATCGCTACGTGTCGGCTATCATCAGCGAGGGGGGCGTCGTGCACGAGCCGTACGTGGAATCGCTGCGGCAGCTCTTCCAGCAGGAAGGGATTCGCGATGCCTGAAGCGCGGGGGGCGGTTATTGGCGGCAGCGGCTTCTACCAGATGGAGGGCCTGGCGGATGTCGAGGAGGTGCGCATCGAGAAGACCCCCTTCGGCCAGCCCAGCGACGCCATCGTCATCGGCACCCTCGACGGCGTGCGAGTGGCCTTCCTGCCCCGCCATGGCCGCGGCCATCGCATCCTCCCCTCCGAGCTGCCGGCGCGGGCTAACATCTATGCCCTCAAGACCCTGGGGGTGGAGTTCATCATCGCCGTGAGCGCTGTGGGCAGCCTGCGCCAGGAGATCGAGCCCCGGCACCTGGTGGTGCCCGACCAGCTCATCGACCGCACTAAGGGCCGACCCGACACCTTCTTCGGCCAGGGGCTGGCGGCCCACATCGCCTTCGCCGAGCCATTCTGTCCTGTGCTGCGAGACAACCTCCGGCAATCGGCCAGCCAGGCCAACGCCACCGTTCACAATGGCGGCACATGCGTGGTCATGGAGGGCCCCCCCTTCTCGACCAAGGCTGAGTCCAACCTCTATCGTTCCTGGGGAGCCGATCTCATCGGCATGACCGCCCTGCCCGAGGCCAAGCTGGCCCGCGAGGCCGAGGTCTGCTATGCCATCCTGGCCTGCGTTACCGATTACGATTGCTGGCACGAGGGCCAGGAATCGGTGACGGCCGAGATGATCGTGTCGAACCTGGCCAAGACGGTCGAGGTCGCCCAGCGGACTGTGCGCCTGGCCCTGGCCAAACTGCCCGCCCGCCGCGACTGTCTCTGCGCCAGCGCCCTCCAGGACGCCCTGATCACGCCCCTGGACATGGTGCCCGAGGAAACGAAGAGGAATCTCGCGCCCATCATCGGCAAGTACATAGTGGGCGAGCGGACAGGAAGTTGACGATGCTGACCGACAGGCTGAAGGAAAGCATCTTCGGGGCCAGGGCAGCGGCCAAACAAAGGGCGGAGTACGTCGTCCAACGGCTCAGCGATCCCGAAGCTATTCGGTCCCTGCTGGAAGCACAGCGAGCCTACGCCGCCTACGCCCTTGCCCACCTGGAGCCACGCCTGTTCCCCCGCAGCGAGTGGTGGCACGCCCGCGGCCCCCAAGGCCAAGCGCTCGTCGTCCATTGCCGCAGCGGCCTGGGCCCCGCCCTGGTAGCCCTGGGCGATCCCTACGCCCTGGATGCCCTCTTTCGCCTCCACCCGGGCCCCCGCCTCACCTTCGCCACCTTCCAGCTCGACCATCTAGCCGTCGCCCAGCGCCACTTCGTCCTATTGCGGCAGGGGCCTTCCTTGCGCATGTCCCTGTCAGCCGAGCGCTTTCGGCCAGCGCGAGGCGACACTCGGCGTCTCACGCGGGCGGATATCGGGGCGGTCAACGCCCTCCAGCGCAGCGAGGGCTTCGGCTTCTATTCGGCCGCCGTGCTGCACGAGGGCGTGTACTACGGTGTCTATGTCGACCAAAGGCTGGTGGCCATGGCCGGCACCCACGTGGCCGCCCCCTCCCAAGGCCTGGCACTCGTGGGCAACGTCATGACCCATCCCCGCTATCGAGGGCAGGGCTATGGCAGCATCGCCACCAGCGCCGTGACCGCCGAGCTGCTCAAGACCTGCCCCGATGTCCTGCTGACGGTCGACGCCAGCAACAAGGCTGCCATCCGCCTCTACGAACGGCTGGGCTACCGGGAGGAGTGCCGCCTCATCGAGTCAGGGGCGCGGCGGAAGGACATGATCGGCATCGCCGCCCTGGTGCGGCGCTTTCTGGCTCGCCGCCGGGCCGAGGATAGACGAGAGGTAGTGGTGCTGAATTATCAGGCTGAAAGAAAGGCTTCGGAAGGAGGCCAATAAGTGCAAGCGAAGTCGTCTCTGGACTTCGACGTGAAGAACCTGGGCCTGGCCGCCCAAGGCTTGCTGCGCATCGAGTGGGCGGCGCGCGAGATGCCGGTCATCGACCTCATCCGCCGGCGCTTCCAGAAGGAGAAGCCCCTGGCAGGGGTGCGTGTCTCCGCCTGCCTCCACGTCACCACCGAGACTGCCAACCTGGCCCTGGCCCTGGTAGACGGCGGCGCCCAGCTCGCCCTCTGCGCCAGCAATCCCCTCTCCACCCAGGACGATGTGGGGGCGGCCCTGGTCAGCGAGTACAACATCCCCGTGTTCGCCGTCCGCGGCGCGGACACCGAGACCTACTACCGCCACATCCAGGCCACCCTGGCCCAGCGACCCCAGATAACCCTGGACGACGGCGCCGACCTGGTGAGCACCGTCCACAAGGAGCGCCGAGAGCTCTTGCCCGACGTCCTGGGAGGCACCGAGGAGACTACCACCGGTGTCATCCGCCTGCAGGCCATGTCCCACGACGGCGCCCTGGCCTACCCCATCATCGCCGTCAACGAGGCCGACACCAAGCACCTGTTCGATAACCGCTACGGCACCGGCCAGAGCACCATCGACGGCATCACTCGCGCCACCAACGTCCTCTGGGCGGGCAAGACGGTGGTGGTCGCCGGCTACGGCTGGTGCGGCCGGGGCGTCGCCATGCGCGCCCATGGCCTCGGCGCCCAGGTGGTGGTGACCGAGGTGAAGCCGGTGCGCGCCCTGGAGGCGGCCATGGACGGCTTCCGGGTGATGCCCATGGCTGAGGCCGCCACGATCGGCGATATCTTCATTACCATCACCGGCGACCTAAACGCCATCAGCAAACATCATTTCGAAGTCATGAAGGACGAGGCCATCCTGGCCAACTCCGGCCACTTCAACGTGGAGCTGAACATCGCCGCCCTGGAGGAGATGGCCGAGGGCAAGCGCCAGATCCGGCCCCATGTAGTCGAGTATCGCCTTAAGGACGGCCGCCGCCTGTTCCTGCTAGCGGAAGGACGCCTCATAAACCTGGCCGCCGCCGAGGGCCATCCCGCCAGCGTGATGGACATGAGCTTCGCCAACCAGGCCCTCTGCGTGGAGTACATCGCCCGCCGCCCAGAGCGCCTGCCCCCAGCCGTCCACCTCGTGCCCACCGACATCGACCAGGAGGTGGCCCGCCTCAAGCTTCGCTCCATGAACATCAACATCGACGAACTGACCGCCGAGCAACACAGGTACCTAGAGAGCTGGGAAAGCGGTACAGAATAGACCCTAAGGAGGACAAAGCCCATGCCCAGGCGCATGACCCTAATGAGCTCCCCATCCATGCTGGTGACCTCGGAGTCGGTGACCGAGGGCCACCCCGACAAGATGTGCGACCAGATCGCCGACGCCGTCCTGGACGACATCCTGCGCCACGATCCGTCCGCCCGCGTGGCCTGCGAGGTGGCGACCACCACCGGCCTGGTGGTCATCATCGGCGAGATCTCCACCAGCCACCACGTTGACTACACCAAGATCGCCCGCCAGACCATCCGCGATATCGGCTACACCAACCCCGAGTACGGCTTCGACACCGAGAGCTGCGGCGTGGTGGTGTCGGTGAAGGAGCAATCGTCGGACATCGCCGGGGCGGTGAGCACGCCGCTGGAGGTGCGTGAGGGGAGGGAGAAAGCCGAGGCGCTTGAACTGGGAGCCGGCGATCAGGGCATCATGCTGGGCTTCGCCT
>CAZSHQ010000050.1:0-6873 GCA_964606995.1 uncultured Dehalococcoidia bacterium
CTACGACACCATCTCCGCCTTCATCAAGTCCATGCGCGGCTCCGACCCCGATGCTGCCCTCTACTGGCTGGCCCGCATGCTGGAGGCCGGCGAGGACCCCTTGTTCATCGCCCGCCGCATGGTCATCCTTGCCGCTGAGGACGTCGGCCTGGCCGACCCCCAGGCCCTGGTGGTGGCCATGGCCGCCCAGCAGGCCGTCCACTTCGTGGGCATGCCCGAGGGCTTCCTGCCCCTGGCCGAGGCGGTGATCTACCTGGCCTCCGCCCCCAAGAGCAACTCCGCCCTCATGGCCTACGAGAAGGCCCGCAAGGACGTCCGCGAGACCCGCAACGAGCCTGTCCCCCTCCACCTGCGCAACCCGGTGACCGACCTGATGAAGGACATGGGCTACGGCAAGGACTACAAGTACGCCCACAAGTTCCCCGGCCACTATGTGCCCCAGCAGTTCCTCCCCGACAAGCTACGCGGCCGCCGCTACTACGACCCCTCCGAGCAGGGCTTCGAGCGCACCATCCGCGAGCGGCTGCGTCGCCTGAAGGGCGAAGGCGAGCCCCAGGACTAGCGCCGATGCCCGCCAGACTGCCCCACGGCTCGACCTGGGAGGACCGAGAGCACGCCGTTCACCGCCAGGCCTGGCAGTACCACAGCGACGAGGTGACCCTCGCCGACGATCTGCTCAGCCACCTCATGCAGGGCTTTCGCGAGCTGGAGGCGGTCAAGTCCCTGGATGATGCCCAGGAGCTGACCCTCACTCTGGTGGGGGGCGCCGCCAATTTCCTCCGCTCCGCCCACAACCTCGCCTTCGACGGCTACTATGTGCAGGGCCTCTCACTGGTCCGCAACGCATACGAGTACTGGCTGGCGGGGACGTGGCTGAACTCCAGCCCCCAGGACGCCGCCAAGCTCAAGCAGGAGAGCGCCGCCTGGCCGAGCCCATCCCGCATGGAGCAGGCCCTCGCCCAGGACGCGCGCGACGACGACAGCGTGGGGCCCGCCGAGGAGGGGATCTACGACCACCTTAGCAGCTTCACCTACCCGTCTTCCGCCTCCGTCTCCGGCGCCCTCGACAGCAAGGGCACCCTTCGCAGCGGGCCCTTCTACCAGCGCCGACGCCTGCTCACCTTCCTCGACCTGGCCTACGAGACGGCGACCCTCCTCCACCACCTGCTGGCGCAGTCCTTCCCCTCCCTGCGCGACAGCGACTGGAGCCGCCGCAGCGACGAGCTGGCGACGAAGGTGGCCGCCTGGGCCGCCCGCCAGGCAGCCGCAGAGGCGGAGGAGGGAGAGGGAGGCCAGTGAGCGAGAAGCCCGAGCAGCACGACCAGGCAGCGATACCCACCTGGATGTCGGCGGCGCTGCTAATTGCGGCGCCACCGTGTGGTGCTACGGCGAGAGCGGCTGTGGATGAGACAGATGGCCCAGCAGAGGTTCAAGTGTAAACTGACAGCTTGCCCGGATCGGTTGTGCGGGGCTATACTGGCTGACACGGGAACCAGCCTGTGGTGGCTAGGCATGTGGAGGTGCACATGGCCCTGAAGCTATTCGAGGGAAGCGCATACGCGAAGCGGTTCGCCGATGACCTTCGCACACTTGCAAGCTTCGACGATGCGGAACTGCAAGCTCTTGCGACCTGGCTCGAACAAACCGACCGGTACTATTCAATTGGCGACGCCACCGGGGAAAGGCTCTTGAAAGCCCTTGCCGCGCGACCGCGAGACGACACTGTAGTAGCCGTACGAATCACCGGCTTCGTGTTGTCCCAATGGACAAAGCTTGGCCTGTCGCTGGGAGATATCGTCGAGGACGTGCGAAGCCTACAGCTGTCAGATGAGGAGGTTCGGACACTCGAGACGTTCTTCTCCAAGGTCCAACAATATGGCCCGAGGGCGCTGCCCAGTCGCCGAGAGGCGGAGTGGTCAACGCAGACGCTCCCCACCTTCACACACGTTAGTGGTGTCTGTGAGCTGAGAGCGGTCTTTGCGGAAACGTTGCCTGACGTGTCCCAGCAGGCCGCGCCGGCCACGTATACAGAAATCTTATCATGGCTACCTACGGCCGTGGTGAGGATTGAGACGGATGAAGAGGAAGCCAAACTAGTATTCCAGATGACCGAATGGGAGTTGACCCGATTGATCGATAGCCTCATAAGGCTGCGGGAAAGGTTACAAGAGACCAAGAAGTTCACTCCACCGGAGGAAGCTTGATAGGGCCAAGTTGAATATGCTGACCCTCAGGAGTATAATTAGTTGTGTCCTATCTTCACGGAGGCACACGCATGGCGATTTATGTCGACCACACCCCGGTTCACTCGCGACAGGATGTGTACCCGCCCACCGAGGCCAGAATCTGCATCGCGGAGCCGTACGGTGAACCATACTGGCACCTGGTCGAGCATGAGCAGGGAGACGACGTCCTGGCGGTGGGGAATTGGCCTGGCAACATGGCAACGGACGCCGCTGGTGAAAGGGAACACCTTATCCTCCTTGACCGCTACTTCAGAAGCGCAATAAGGGAGTTGCTTCAGTACATCGACTCAGCTGAACTCAGGCGCATTAGGGACCGCTCCCGCTCTCTCTCCATCAATGCAGACGCTGCGCTACAGGCCGCAAAGAGATTGCATTCGGGAAAGAAGAGCCGATAGCTGATATCTGAAGCACGGGCGTGGGTCAGCAAGACGATAACGCAGAGATTGAGCGGTTTGTATCGTGGCTCGAGGACCAGCTACGACTGTTAGAGGAATGGGAGGAATCCCTTCCCGCTGAATATACGAACGCACTAGATTACTACCTATCGTGGTGGATCAGCTCTCTTCGTGACCGCTACCAGCCTGAAGATATCGAGGAAATTAGTCCCGCTGTTTTGCCACCCCGCGAGGCGACCGAACTGGCCAAGCGTTTTCCGCCCCATGTTCTCCAACACTTATTGGCCGTCCTTCGTCGCAGTCTCGACCGCCTGCTAAGGTCGGGAGAAGAGCTAACTATGGCGCTGATCCAACGCGCGAGACGCGAAGGCTGGCGGCTTGTGCGCATGATCAAGCGCCGGCCAACATATCAGCTTGTTCTCGCCGGCCTCCATTTCGTGGCAGCTGCCCAACTCCTCTACGAGGACACAGCGAATGGGGAGCCCACCACGGTCAGGGATGGGCTACTGGCTCTGTCCGGGGGCGTGGCATGGTGGTCGCAGGAAGCAGGGTAGGTGCCTGATCTGCACAGCCCGTCGAAATGCGCCGCTCGTAGGCCCGCTTCGCCGCCGATCAACCCCCGCCGGCGGCCAGGTTGTCGAAGAAGCCCTTGAAGATGCGAGCAGTGGCCCCCCAGATGCGATAGTTGCCGTAGTGATAGGAGAGGAATGGCAGCCAGCGATCGCCATAGTGCCGCGCCCCTCGCTCCAGATTGCGCTCGTCCATCAGGTGGCCCAAGGGAACCTCCACCAGCTCCGCCACCTCCTCCGCACTCACAGCGAAGGGATATGACCACGTGCGCAGGAGCCCCACGAAGGGGCTCACCAAGAAGCCGGTGACGGTGACGATGTCGTCCAGTTGGCCCAGGACCTCGACGTCCTCTGGCCGAACGCCGATCTCCTCCTCCGTCTCCCGCAGGGCGGTGGTAAGCAGGTCGCCGTCACTGGGATCGAACGCCCCGCCGGGGAAGGAGGTCTCCCCCTTGTGGTGCTCCACGTCCTCGGTGCGCCTGGTCAGGACGATATAAGGCTCGTCTGCCTTCTCGTAGAGGAGGAGAAGAACCGCCGCCGGGGTCGCTTCATTCTGGCGAAGGCGTTGCGGCCGGTAGTCGGACAAGAAGTCCCGTATTTGCTGAAGCAGACTAGCCCCGCCCGCCATCATCCCTGAGCCTCCGATAGCATAATAACGTATCGGCGGCCCCCAGGGCCAGCCAATGGTGGGCCCGGGAGGATTCGAACCTCCGACCAACCGGTTATGAGCCGGTCGCTCTGCCGCTGAGCTACGAGCCCACCCTTGTCATGATAGCACCTCGGGCGGCGATTTCAACCGTGGACGCCCTGGATGTAACGGACTGCCTTAGACCAGCGTCCATTCATTGAGCACTGCGAAGGTTATTGACCTGCTGTTATGCGACCTCCAAGCCCCCTCTACGGTGGGCGGAGGGTGGCAGGCAGTTCGTTGTAGTCGGGGAAAGGTTAGCAGGGGAATGCCTGGTTTGCGGTCGGTTCGGGCACGGATCATCACCACGTTCTCACTGTTGATGTTGCTACTCATTGGCATCTCGCTGCTATCCGTCTTCCGCTTTGGGAACGACGAAAGTGACGTCGACGTGGGCGCCATAGAGAAGGCCACCCTTACAGCCGCCGCCCTGCGCGACATCGATGCCGAATTCACCCTCCAGCTCGAGACCCTGCGGGCCTTTCCAGTCACCAAGGACTGGAGCTTTGCCGAGGCGTTCCGTGAGTCCGTTGCCAGGGTTAAGGTGGATGTCGAGGATGCCCAAGCTCTGCAAAGCGACTCCGCTGACCCCCAAGCGCTGGCCGCACTGGACGACATCGCCAGGCAGATCGAGGAGATCGAGCTGCAGGGTGAAGGGGCGTTCATGTTCACAGAGGTCGATGCTGCCGAACAGGCGACGACAGCCCGCTCCCAGGTAGAAGGCTCGATCGCTAGCCTGAGGCCGGTGGTCACCGAGCTGATCAGCGAGCAGCAACGCCAGATGGACCTCGCGCTCCCTTCGACAGCTAGCAATGGAGACCTGCTGCTTTGGGCCCTGCTGGGTTCCGCCGGCCTCGTCTTCGTCGTGAGCGGCTGGTCGACGCTGGCGCTGATGCGAAGCATTCTTCGACCCCTGGCATCGCTTCAGGCGAGCGCCAGGGCAATTGCCAGTGGAAATGTCGCCACCAGGCCCCAAGTATCGGGGGCAGCGGAGTTCGAGTCCCTGGCCAGGGACCTCGACCGGATGATCGTCGCCCTGCTCGCCAAAGAAACGGCCGAGACCGGCGTCGCCAAGGCTGAGACAAGATACCGCCAACTGGCAGAACGTACCGCTGACCTGGTCTTCCGGGTAGATATCCAGAAGGGCCTTACCTACGCCAATCCGGCCTGGGAAAAGGTGACGGGCTTTACCTTAGAGGAACTGGCCTCCGGCCCGGAGATCGTCGGCCGGCTTGTCCACCCCGGCCACTGGCAGTCCTTCGTCGCCCTATGGAAGGCCCTGCTTTCCGGCAACGTGCCCGAAGGTCCGCTAGCCCTGAAGTGCCTCCATAAGGACGGCCAGACAATATGGCTGACCTTTAGCTTCCTGCCCATCTATGACGAGGACGACCGCCTGGTAGCTATTGAAGGCACAGGCCGAGATACCACAATGCTCAGCCACCTCGTCAAGGAGGTGCGGCAGCGCGACGACCAGCTTCGCCTCTTCCTCAACCTATCGAACGCCGCCGCCACAGCCATCGGGTTTGACGAAGCGGCTGACAAAGCCCTGGAAGCCGTCCTCGAACTCTTGCCGCGAGCGGAGGCCGGGTTCTTCATGGCCTACAACCGGCATAAAGACCTGCTGGAGGTTCACGCTGTACGCGGTCTGGATCAGAAGGTGATGTCCAAGCTGATAGCCAAGCCCGGCGAAGGCATGATCGGCGAGGCTTTCCAGTCAGGCGAAACGCAGCTGCATTCTTCGATAGAGGAACTTACAGCGGCAGGAGGCCTCGGCCCTGAGGGAGAGGACCTTTTCAAACAGGCCACTGGAAAATCGAGCCTGCCCCAGAGCATCGTGTGTGCGCCGTTGGGCATCAGCGAAAGGCCCTTCGGCTGCCTTGTGCTTGTCACCTTTTCGGAGGGCCCCTCCTTCCAGACGTCAGACCTGGACGTGCTCCAGGCAGCTACCGCTCAGGTTGCTCTGCCCCTGGAGAATGCTCACCTGCGGGCGGAGACAGAACTGAGAGCGATCACCGATAGTCTCACAGGTTTGTATAACCGCGCCTACTTTCACCAGCGCCTCGGCGAAGAGATCGAGCGTGCCAAGCGCTACGAGCACGGCGTTGTGGTCATGATCGCCGACATCGACAACTTCAAGAGCTATAACGACGCCCGCGGACAGGCGGCCGGCGACAAGGTACTCTGCCTTGCTGCTGATTCCATCCGATCGCAAATGCGCCGTTCAGATATCGCCTGTCGCTACAGTGGCGACGAGTTCGCCGCCATATTGATGCACACCGACTCAAACAAGGCCCAGATCATACTCGAACGGATAGGGAAGTCCCTGGCCAGCAAGCTCAAGGAGCTGAAGGATCCCGCCACGGCTGACCTGAGCCTGAGCGCTGGACTAGCTTGCTACCCTGATGACGCCACCACCACCGACGACCTGGTGAGGTTAGCAGACATTTCCCTTTACAGCGCCAAACTAGACGGTTCCAAGGCAACCCAGACGGTGTAGCAAGGCCGCTAAACCGCTTGCCTTCTGAATACCCCCCTCAGTCCATCATGTCGATGGCTCTTTCGGCTTTGGCTGCTTGCGCCGCTCCCAGCCGTCCTGAAGCTTCATCCCCCTGCGGATACCCTGAGCCACTGCGAACCGGATCGGCTCCGGCGGAAGGGGAATCACCCGCCGGTTGACGAAGAACAGATCGGTGAGTTCCGTCTCCTGTCCCCTCACCAGGTCGCGCAGGATCTGCCCGGCCATGTTGGCGAGCGCTACCCCGTGGCCAACGCAGCCCAGGTTGTAAATCACCCGCCGGTCGCCGCCCAGGTAGCCCATCGCTGGGAAGAAGTCCATTGGCACCGACACCGGCCCACCCCATCGATGGCTGATTCCAATGCCAGCCAGCCCGGGGAAGGTCCCGCTGATCGTGCGCTCCAAATCCTGGAAGGTGGGCCAATGCTCGTCCACATCCACCTTGCCGCCGTAGTAGTAC
>CAZSHQ010000051.1:0-6827 GCA_964606995.1 uncultured Dehalococcoidia bacterium
CGACTGCTCCACCATCTATGGCACGCAGTTCGGCGAGGGGGCTCTGGCCGGCCTCGCCGGGCCGGGCGGCCTCCAAGTGGAGCGCGTGGGAAGCCTGGAGCAGAAAGACGCCAGCCGCAGCCGTATCAAGTGGTACACGTCCGTCGCTCTGTTCAACACCCTCAAGCTGGCCAAGCTGGTGGGTGTGCGGCCATAGGCAGAGCCAAGGTCAAGGGCCGAGGGTCAGGTCAAGGCCGGAAACCCTGGCCCTTGGCCCTTGACCAGCCGAGCAAGGTGAGAGCGCCGTGGCCAACGTTCGCATCGATTCCCAGGGTGTGCCCAAGGGGCCGGTCTACGAGGAAACAACGCCCATCCTCCATCGCAACGGCCTGACGGCAGCCGACCCTGCCGACCCTACCAGCGCCAGCGAGGGGGTGGACTGCCTCGGCTACCGCAATGTCCGCTTCGATCTGGACACCAGCGGCTCTACAGACCTCACCGCCCTGAAAGGGCAACTCCTAGTGTGGGATGCCACCGCCGCCAAGTACTTCCGCGGCGGCGAGCACAGCTTCAGCCAGGAGGAGCTAGCCGCTAATCCCATCCCCAGCCTGGAGGCCGAGGTGAGGGGAGCCACCGTGTTTCTGAAGGTGGTGTCGGCCACCGCCACCAGCCTTTCCATTTCCGTCTACGCTTCCTTGAGCTAGGAGAACAGCATGGGCCGACTGAAACTATTTGGCGAACCAGAAGGCGGCGGTACGGACGACCACTCGGCTCTGTCCAACCTTGACTATGCCCACAGCGGCCACAGCGGCTTTGTCCCCTCGCAGGGCGAAGCCCTCGTCGAGATCCTGCGCGTCACCAGCCACATGGCCGTCGCCTGCCTCCCTGCGGCCGATGTCTTTCTGAGGGTAGAGCCCTCGGGTCAGAACCTTGCGAATAAAACCCTGGTTAAAGCTCAGGCCACGGGCGCCGCGATGGACTCGGGCACTTTCAGAGCGCTGACTGGCACCGTCCCGGTAAGCATTGGTTCGGGTGCCGCTGCGAATCTTCGCGCCTTAGAGTTCGCCGTGGCCGCCGCTGCTGGTGGTGGCGGCGCTACCGCAGACATGCGGTGTATGTACAACCAGCTCCAGGTTATCGCCTTCTCCGGCACGGTGCTCCAGATGGTTAACTACTGGCTCCGCCAACCTGTGATGTTCGGCGGCTCCCCCTCTGTCAGCCTCGTCCGAGGGATTTATATTGAAAACCAAGGCGGCTATAGCGCCATAAGTGATGTGGAGAGCCTGAAGATCGAGGACATCACGTCCAACACTGGGCACAAGTACCTCATCGAGGCGGGCCCCAGTACGCCCTACCTGCGCCTGGTCGGCGGTGGCGACCCGCCAGCGAACAAGAGCAACCTCTACCTGAAGTTCGGCAGCACGCTCTATCGGGTCGTCAAGTCGGGAGACTACATGACCCTGGAAGCGGCCTAACGGAGGAGAAACCATGGGCCTCAGCGAAAAGAATCTGGAAACGGTAGTGAATATGCTCAGCGGCCTGGCGCAGCGCCAGGACACTGTCCGCCAGCTAGCCAACCACCTGCACACGGGCGTCGTCTGGCGCTCGGTGGACGGCCAGTTGTCGGTGGCCCTCTCGGAGACCCAGCGCACTGAGCTGGAAGAGTTCGTAGACGCTTACCTCAGCGAGTCAGAGGTTCTCATCGCCTCAGTGAGGGCCATGCTGCGGCAGACCTAGCCAGGGGAGGTAGCCCATGAACCTATCGGAGATGAGAACGTGGGTCCGGCGGGACCTGCACGACGAGGACCCGGCCAACCAGCGCTGGACCGACGATGAGCTGGACCGCCACATCGAGCGGGCGGTGCGGGAGCTGAGCCTGGCCATTCCCCTGGAGGCCAAAGCTACCCCGGCCACCAGCGAAGGCAGCCGCGATATCTCTCTGGCCAGCCTCAGCGACCTAGTGGCTGTGGAAGCGGTGGAGTACCCGATAGACAAGTATCCCCCCAGCTATGTCCCCTTCTCCCTGTGGGCAGGCACTCTCACCCTTCTAGTGGACGCGACACCCCCTGGCGGCCAATCGGTCAACATTTACTACGGCAAGATGCACACCCTCGACGCTACTACCTCCACCATCCCACCCCACCTCGAGGAGCTGGTGGCAACCGGGGCCGCCGCCTACGCCGCCCTGGAGTGGGCCAGCTTCGCCACCAATCGGATCAACGTGGGCGGGCAGGACGTCTGGCGCCACTACCTCACCTGGGGCCAGGAGCGCCTGGCCGTCTTCTCCCGCGCTCTGGCTAAGCACAGTCGACGCAACGCCGTGCGGGTGCGCCGGCTGTACACGCCGGCGACGCAGCCGGCCGACCAGAGCACTGTCTGGCAATCATAGGGAACATGCGAACCCTGCCCTCTGCCCTGCTCGCCGCCCAGAAGAGTGCCAGCGCCATCCCTTACGTGAAGGTAGAGATCGCCGACCGGACCGGCGGCATCCGCCGCCTGGACTGGCAGCGCCTGTACTCGGGCAGCGAGGGCGACAGCTATCATGCCGCCACCATGCCAGGCGATGGCTCCCTCATTCGCTGCCGTGTGGACAGCGGCTCCCTCTATCTCCAGCGGGTGACCAGCCCCGGCCCAGGCAGCAACTTCAGCAACTGGACTTTCGTGGACTCCGCCGCCAATGCCGGCGTCGCCCTAGCCAGCCGAGCGGCTCAGGTGCTGCTGTTCTACGTAGGCACCAACGGCAGGACCATCTACCTGCGGGAAAGCAGCGACTACGGCGCCACCTTCGGCTCAGCTACAGCGATAACCACGGCGGCGACCGCTGTCGGCTGGCTGGCCGCCGACCTCAAAGCCGATAACACCGTCCTGCTCATCTACTCGGTAGGGGGCACCGTCTACGCCGTGAAGCGCAGCGGCGGCATGTGGGGCAGCCCCGCCGCCTGGACCAACAGCCTGGCCGCGGTGAGCGGGCTAGCTTGCCAGTACGAGGCCGACTTCGACGTGATAGTCTCGGGCAGCGACGCCCAGGGCGACTACAAGGTCTGGACCTGCATCTACGGCGACGGCTACTCCCAGGCGGTGGACACCTGGTCACCCCTGCGGCAGGTGGCGGTGGCCAGCGCGGGCTCCGACATGGAGTTCCGCGCCCCCTTCCTGGCCTACCCCGATGTCTTTCGCTTCACCTTCGTCGAGAAGTATACGGGCAGCGAAAGCTATTCCCGCCCCTACTTCTCCTTCTCCCCGGCCACAGCCGACTACGTGAATAACCTCTGGCGAGAGCCGGTGCCCATGAATCTGACCAGCGACTATGGCTTGGCCGTCGCCTATAGCACGAGCGCCGTGTGGCTGACCACTCCCTCGGGCGTTTGGCAGGCCTCTCTCACTACACCCGCCCTGGACGTCACCACCGACGTCCTGGAGCTGACCACCGAAACCGATCCTAACGGTGGCCGCCTTCGCCTGGTCTTGCGCAACGACGATGGCCGCTACCTGGATCTATCAGGGGAGAAGGCGGTGATTAAGGCGGGCGGCGAGGTGCGAGTGAGCCCCGGCTACCAGACTGCTAGCGGCCCCCTGGCCTCTTCGGGCCCCGCCTACTGGATCGAGGGGTGGGAATACACCTCCAGCGAAGGGAAAGCGGCCCTCGTCCTCCACGCTCGCGATGCCTGGCAACTGCTGGAGGGCTGGCGGTCACGCCGTCAGTACGCCTGGGCCCAGGGCGAAAAGAACGTCTTCCAGCTACTCTCCTTCGTCATGGCACGAGCGGCCCTGGAGTTCTCCAGCGCCGGCAGCAGTAGTGTCGTCACTGACCTCTACCCCAGCTTCACCATCCACCCAGGCGAGAGTGGGGCCACAGCGGTGCGCCGCCTGCTGGCCGTGCTACCCGACGTTATCTTTTTCCGCGGCCACTTCGCGTACATTAAGAACCCGCAGGCCAGCGAGGCCAGCGACTACTCCTACGGAACAGACCACGCCATCTTGCGCGGCCGCTACGGCAGCCAGCGCCCCCAGGCCAACCGGGTGCAGGTCTTCGGCGATGACCTCTTCGTGGAGGCCTTCCAGTGGGACGAGATTGAACACTCCTACGACCGCGTCCGTCAGGTGCAGGACCTGAACCTGGACACGGTCGCCCGCGCCCAAGACCGAGCCGACGCCGAGATGCGCCACCAAGAGATCGCCTCCGGCAGCGGCGAGATCGTAGTGCCGGTGAACTGCGGCCAGGAGGTTTACGACGTGATCTCCATCACCGACGAGTCGGCCGGCCTGACCGACGCTCAGTGGCGGGTGATCGGCCTGAGTATGCGCTACTCGGTGAGCGGCAAGGTACCCGTGTACGAGCAGCGTCTGTCGTTGAGGGCAGTCTAGGATGATCGTGCGCAAGGGGACGGTTAAGGGCTTCGACTCCGGCTCTTACACAGCCACCGTCCAGATGGCAGGGAGTCTGGCGGTGTGGCTGGAGGACGTGCCGGTGGCCCGCAATATCGACGCCGCCGACATGGTGGTCGGCCGCGGCTGCGCCCTCATCTTCTTCTCGGAGTCCGACCCCCGCGACGCTCTTGTGGTGGGCGTCTATACCTAGGAGGAACGCATGGCCGACAAGCCCCAGCCTCTCCAGCCGCCTACTCCCTCTCGCCCTCGGCCGCCGCTGGGCGAGGAGGCTCCATCGTTGGGCAAAGACGTGCCCCGCGACCCATCCCTGGGCCGGGCGCAGGTCATCCGCAGCGGCGCCATCGTCATGGCGGCGGTGTGGGAGGAGTGACGGCCGCCCACCTTGACAGCCCTATCGTGGCGCCAGTACGCTCCCTCTAGCCATTCACGGTCGAACCGAACCAAGGAGGGAGAGCTTGGCGCAGCAGGAGGAGAAATTCCACGTAGGGCACCACGTGGTCGCCACCATCAAGTCAGTGAAGGGCACCTGCCACTGGAACCACAAGGCGGGCGACAGCTTCGAGATCAGCGCCCACGACACCGCTGGCCTCTGTGGCTTCTTCTACCACGACATCTTCCCCTACATCGTCATGCTCCAGTTCGGCGGCGGCTACCCCGAGGAATGGGGCGGGCCGGATTCGATGCAACTGGAATGCCTGGACAAGACGAACGCGGTGACCATCGAGCTGCGGCGGGTTCGCGAGTAGGAGCGCCTACAACTAGCTGAAAGGCCTGCGGCCGCCACGTGGACGCTGCGAGCTCGTGTGTTATTCTATAGCCGATGTGCCGCTCCTGGCCAAGGGCAGTCGCTTCGCTGGCCTCATCCTTGCCGGTCCGGGGCCTCCTAGCCACCCTCAGCCTGCTGGCCGTCCTTATGGCGTCGGCTGGCTGCGGGGGGGAAGACGAGCCTCGGTCGCCGGACAGCCGCACGCCCACTGCGGGGGTATCTCAGCCAAGGCCTTCGACCATCGATCTGGCCACCGCAGCCGCTGACCTGACGGTGTTCGGCGGCGACGCCGACGATTATCTAGCCGACCGCTTCTCCCTGGCCCAAGGCGACTTCAACGGCGATGGCATCGCCGACATCCTGGTGGGTGCCCCCAAGGCCGACGGCCCGGACAACGAACGGACCAACGCTGGCGAAGCCTACGTCATCCTCGGCTCCGCTGATGTCAGAGGCACGGTGGACATAGCCAGGGATCAACACGACTTCACCGTGATAGGCGCCAACGCGGGCGACAATCTCGGCTTTGTGGTGGCCAGCGGCGATGTCAACGACGACGGCATCGACGACATCCTGGTGGGCGCTCGTTTCGCCCACCGCCCCGACGGCGGCCCCGCCAACGCCGGCGAAGCCTATGTGGTCTTCGGCTCGCCCGACCTCAGCGGCACGGTGGATTCAGCCCTCGACGAGCAGGACTTCACCGTCCTAGGAACCAAAGGGAGCGACTACCTGGGCTACGCCCTGGCGGCCGGTGATGTCAATGGCGATGGCGTCGATGATATCATCGTTGCCGCCCCGGGCGCCGACGGGCCGGACAACCAGCGCCCCGACAGCGGCGAGGCCTACGTCGTGCTCGGTTCGCCCGAGCTCAGGGGGACCATCGATGTGGGCCAGCATCAGCAGGACTTCACCATCCTTGGCGCTGAGGCCGACGACTTTCTCGCCAACTTTGCCGCCAGTGGCGACGTCAATGGCGACGGCATCGACGACATCCTCCTGGGGACGCACACGGCGGACGGCCCCGACGGCCAGCGCGCCGACGGAGGCGTAGCCTATGTCATCTTTGGCTCGCCTGAGTTGAAGGGAACCCTCGATCTGGCCTCCGGCGAGGGGTTCCTGACCATCTGGGGCGCTGATGCCAACGACTGGCTGGGCTTCGTTCTGACCGCCGCTGATGTCGACGGCGACGGGATGGATGACCTCCTCATCGGCGCTCGCAACGCCGACGGGCCGGACAACAGCCGCAATAACTGCGGCGAGGTCTATGTTGTTCTGGGCTCGGCGGAGCTGCCCAGCACCATGGACATCGCCGAGGAGAAGCAGGACGCCACCCTTATCGGCAGCGACCCAAACAACCTCTTCGGCCACTCCCTGGCCAGCGGCGACGTCAATGGCGACGGCCTAGCCGACGTGCTGGTAGGGGCCCCGGCGGCCAACTCCCGCGAGAAGGCCGGGGAGGTCCTCGTCTTCCTAGGCTCAGCCCAGTGGCCGGCCATCGTCGATGCCGCTCTGGGCCAACACGAGATGACCGTCCTTGGGGCCGAGCCCGAGGATGAACTGGGCTTCTCGGTGGCCAGCGGCGATGTCAACGGCGACGGCAGAGACGATATCATTGGCGGCGCCCTTCTGGCCGACGGCCCGGACAACGCTCGCCCCGACGCCGGCGAGGTCCACGTGATCTTCGGCGGGCCCTGGT
>CAZSHQ010000052.1:0-6740 GCA_964606995.1 uncultured Dehalococcoidia bacterium
ACCGCCGACCCCTCGGCAAGCTCAGGGCAAGCTATCGCCAGGCTGGGCGACTTCGGCCTGGCGGTGGCCCTCGACCTCTCCCGCATGACCCAGGCCGGCATGATGGTGGGGACCGTGACCTACATGCCCCCCGAGCAGGCCCTGGGCGGCAAGGTCGACGCCAGAAGCGATCTCTACGGCCTGGGCGGCACCCTCTACGAGATGCTCACCGGCCGGCCTCCCTTCCTCGGCGACGATGCCGTGGCCATCATCAGTCAGCACATCAACGTGCCGCCGGTGGCTCCCTCCTGGCACAACAAGGAGATACCCAAGCCCCTGGAGAACCTCATCCTCAGGCTGCTGGCTAAGGCCCCCGAGGACAGGCCGGAGAGCGCCCAGGCGGTGCTCGACGAGCTGCAGAGGATCGCCTCCCTCCCCATCGAGGCCAAGCCCGAGAGCGCGGTCGAGCCGTCGCCCCTGGCCCAGGTGGAGACGGGAAGGATGGTGGGCAGGCAGGCCGAGCTGACCACCCTCAAGTCGGCCCTGGACGACGCCTTCTCCGCCAACGGCCGGATGGTCATGGTCTCCGGCGAGCCGGGCATGGGCAAGACCAGGCTCCTGGAGGAGCTTGCCGTCTACGCCCGCCTCAGAGGAGCCCAGGTGCTCACGGGCCGCTGCGAGGAGGAGGGCACTCTGCCCTATCTGCCCTTCGTGGAGGCCCTTCGCTCCTACATCCAGGACAAGCCGGCCGAGGCCTTGCGCTCGGAGCTGGGAGACGCCGCCCCCGACGTGGCCCGCCTGGTCTCCGAGATAAGGCTGAAGTTCCCCGACATACCGCAGCCGGTCTCCGTAGACCCCGAGGAGGAGCGTTTCCGCCTCTTCCAGAGCGTTACCTCCTTCCTGAGGAGCGCGGCATCATCATCCCCCATCCTTCTCGTGCTGGACTCCCTCCAGTGGGCCGACCGCTCCAGCCTGCTCCTGCTGCGGCACCTGAGCCGCCGGCTGGAGGGGACCCGCATCGTCATCGCCGCCACCTACCGGGAGGAGGAGCTGGACACCCGCCACCCCCTGGCCGAGGTGCTGGCCGAGATGTCCAAGGAGCGGGCCGTCCAGCGCCTCGCCCTCCGGGGCCTCTCCCGCCAGGAGGTCGAGGAGCAGCTTGCCGCCCTCGCCTCAGCCCAGCCCGACAGGGCCGTCGTCGATGCCGTCTACCGCGAGACCGCTGGCAATCCCTTCTTCGTGGCCGAGGTCTTCCGCCATCTCACCGAGGAGGGCAAGGTCGTCCGCCAGGACGGCCGCTGGCGCACCGAGAGCGACGTGCTGGCGCTGGGCATACCCCAGAGCCTGAAGGTGGTGGTGGGCAAACGCCTGGAGGCCTTGTGCCAGGACTGCCAGAAGATGCTCACCCTGGCCTCGGTCATCGGCCGGCAGTTCCCCTTCCGGCTGCTCCTGGCCCTGTCCGAGGTGGAGGAGGAGAAGCTGCTGGACCACGTCGACGAGGCCCTGGCCCACCACGTCATCCGGGAGGAGCCCTCGGGCCAGGCCTACCGCTTCGCCAGCGTCCTCTACCGTCAGGCCCTCTACGAGGGGTTGAGCGGCCCCCGCCGGGCCAGGCTGCACCGGCGGGTGGCGGAGGCCATGGAGGAGCTGTACTCCTCCCGCATCGAGGAGGTAGCCCCCGAGCTGGCCCACCACTTCTGCCAGATAGCGGCGGCGGAGGTGGCGGAGAAGACCGTCCGCTACTGCCTGATGGCCGCCGAGAGAGCGACACGCTCCCGGGCCGACGCCGAGGCGGTGCGCTTCCTCCAGTCTGCCCTGGAGGCAATGGAGGACGCCGAGGGGGACGTGGGCGTAGACAAGGCCCGGGTCCTCCGGCGGCTAGGGCGCGCCGCTAGGGCCGCCAGCGAGGAAGACCTGGCCGAGGAGACTTTCGACCGCTGCCTGAGCCTCCAGACCGAGCGAGGCGATGCTGCAGGGGTAGCCCAGGTTCGCTCGCTACTGGTCGATATGGCCTGGCCCCGCTGGGAGTATGACACCGCCGCCGAGCACTGCCGGGCGGGGCTGGCTGCCCTGGGCGACCTAGAGATACCGCTCCGCTATCGCCTGGAATTCTCCCTGGGTCATTCTCTGACCCAGGCGGCCAGGTATGAGGAGGCGGAGCCGGTCATCAAGGCGGCCTGTGAGGCCCTGGAGCGGCTGGGCGACCGCCGGAACTATGCCGTAGCCCTGTCAGGGCTCTCATGGACCGTAGGCCTGCTGGGCAGGTTAGCAGAGGCCCGAGAGCTTGGGCATCGGGCGGCGGAAGTGGCGGAGGAGTGCGGCGACCCCCTAAGCCAGGCGTACGGGCTCTGGAACGAATTCTGGGCTGGGCTTCAGGAGGGTGGGGAACTGGCCAGGGCCGAGGAGCTGCTGGGGGGGGCCGTGGACACGGCCCGCCAGGCCAGGCACCCGCACCTCAGAATCTGCCTTTCTTGGCGCGGCATGCTGTTTCTCCTTCAGGGAAGGTGGCAGGAGGCCCTCCGCCAGGCTGAGGAGGTCACCTCGTCCCTCCCTGACACCGATGCCGGCCGCGATATGGGTGGCTCCGCGGCCCGCATGGTTGAGGCGTACGCCCTCGAGGAGACGGGAGACCTGGAGCAGGCGCAGGCGGCCGTGGAGAGCGAGCTGGCCACGAGGAAAGAACCCCTGTTTCAGCCTTTCCTTGGCCTCGCCCTGGCCCGCCTGGCCTCTCTCAAGGGCGACAGGGCGGCCAGCGAGGGCCACCTTGCGGGGGTCGAGCAGCAGTTGATTGCCTATCACCGCGGCCAGAAGGACGCCCTCCTCCGACGGTGGTACCTGGTGGGGTACGCCGCCGAGGCGCGCATCTCCGCGGGGATCATGCAGCAACCCCAGCGCTACTACCAGGCCATGTCCTCCGTACCCCGGGTGGTGGAAGCATTGTCCGGGCTCAATCCCCTGTGCCTGACCGACCGCGTGCTGGGCATGCTGGCCGCCTGCATGGGCGACTGGCGGAAGGCCGAGGCCCACTTCGCGGCCGCCCAGGGTCACGGCGAGCGCCTGGGCGCCCGGCCGGAGCTGGGCCGCACCTACTACTGGTGGGCAGACATGCACCTGCGGCGGGGCGAAGCCGGAGACCCTCAGAGAGCCATGGAGCTCCTGGACAAGGCCCTGGCCATCTTCCAGGACCTGGGCATGAAGGTGTGGGTGGAGAAGGCCCTGGCCCGCAAGCTGGACCTCCAAGTGAGCACCGAGTCGCCGCCGGTGGCCAAGACCTCCCTGGACCTCATGCTGCCCCTCACGAGCCGCGACCAGCAGCAGGCCCTGACCCAGGCCTCGCCCGAGGGCACCGTCACCATCCTCTTCACCGACATCGAGGGCTCCACCGCCCTGGCCCAGCGCCTGGGCGACAAGGCCTACCACGCCCTCCTCGCCGAGCACAACCGCATCCTGCGGGAGCAGGTCGCCCGCCACGGCGGCCACGAGGTCAAGTCCATGGGCGACGGCTTCATGGTCGCCTTCGCCAGCGCCGCCAGGGCCCTCTCCTGCGCCGTGGACATCCAGAAGGCCTTCGCCGCCTACAACGCTCGCCTTTCCGGTCACCCTGAGCCTGTCGAAGGGTCGGCTGAGCCTGGTGCTGTGCCCGTTTCCGCTCACGCTGAGCGCAGAGAAGCCGCTCACGCTGAGCCTGTCGAAGCGCCGATCAATGTCCGCATCGGCCTCAACACCGGCGAGTCCATCGAGCAGGCGGGCGACTACTTCGGCACCGCCGTCACCCTGGCCGCCCGCATCGCCGACAAGGCCCAGGGCGGACAGATCCTGGTGTCGGAGGTTGTGCGCACCGTCGGCGGCTCGCTGGCGGGGGTGGAGTTCCGCGATGCCGGCCGCAAGCAGCTCAAGGGCATCAAGGGCAGGCAGCGGGTGTACGAGGTGGTGTGGTAGCCATGGAGCCGCGCATCCAGTACGCGCAGACAACCGACGGGGTGAGCATCGCCTTCTGGACGCTGGGGCGCCAACAGGTGGTAATAGTTCCGCATCACCGCCATACCTGCGCGGAGCGAGCCCTGCCAGGGAGTACGAGAGGCTAGAGGAAGGATCAATGTCCACCCGTCGTGGTGAAGCGCCTAGTCAGGACGAAGCGGCCCGCTTAGGCGAGGACGCGCGCCGGGGAATTCGAGCTCGTGCTTCGCCAGAGGGGATCGTAACAATCCTATTTACCGACATCGTTGGGTCAACCCGCCTGAGGCAACGCCTTGGGGATGACGCGGCTCAAGAGCTATTTCGTGAGCACAACCGGATCCTAAGGGCTCAGATCGAGAAGCACGGTGGGTTCGAGGTCAAGACCTACGGCGATGGCTTCATGGTGGCCTTCGCCAGCGTCGTGAGTGCTCTAGCCTGCGCCACAGATATCCAGCGCAGCATAGCCGAGCACAACCGCGAGCACCCGGGGCAAGAGCTTCAGGTGAGGATAGGCCTGAACTGCGGGCAGGTGATAAAGGAGGAAGAGGACTTCTTCGGAAGCGCGGTGGTAATCGCTGCCCGTCTTGGCGATCTGGCCAAGGGTGAGCAGATACTGGTGTCAGAAATGGTGCGTGGCCTGGCCGGAGTCTGGCAACGCATTCGCTACGTTCACCATGGTCGGCGTCACCTGAAGGGGCTCGAGGGCAGCTATGACATCTGGGCAGTGTCGTGGCGAGAAGCGGAGGTAAGAGGGCTTGCAAGGCTATGGGCAAGCGCAGCGTTTCGCCTGACGGCGCTGGTAGTTTTGCTGGCGGCCATCGGCGGTGGCGTAGCAGGTGCCCTCGTCCTGAGTCGGGGCGGGGAAGGGGACGGAGGTCCTCAAGTAACAGCCGCATTCGAGGAGGTCGCGGCTCATCTTGTGACGGCAGGAAGGGCAGAAAGGGTGAGCGGGGACTGCGTATCTGAGGATCTGATTTACAGGGGGAGCTCTGAAAGCGACGTCACCGGTGACATCTCTGGCCGTCAAGCCTCGACATTCCAGGCGACTCTCTATGCGGTCGAGGGGTGTGAGTCGGGGATCAACACGGCCACCTTCACCATAACGGACCCGGACGGAAACACCCTATCCGGGACAACGGAAGGCCCCATGTCCCTCGCAAGATTGCTGCCACAAGAAGCCAGCGCCGGCTCTTCCCTCTCGGCGATTATCATTACCGGTGGGACCGGCATCTACGAGGGGGCAACCGGCCGGGGCACCTGTACGACCTTGTCGGCTCACGACATTGAGCCCGACGGCACTGTTATCTATCAAGCAGAGTCGGACTGCGAATACGAGCTGGCCACAGCGGGGGCGGCAGGGGGTGCTCTGGAACCTGTAATCGTCCAATTGGGAGCCAGTTCCACAGAGGTGACAGTCTTCGGTGGCTCTGGCGACCTGCCCAGCGCTCTCGCTATCGTCGTCCTGTACAGGAATACCCGCGACCACACTCTGAACGGGCTATCCCTGAAGTTGCCTGTACCGCAGGGGGCGCAGATACTGGCGGCGGCCAGGGGTGAGAAGCAGCCGGTCGACGCCGGCGAGCGCATTTGGAGACTGCCAGACCTGCCGTCAGGACCACTTCAGCGTTTTGAGTTTACGCTACAATTGCTGGCGGCGGAGGAGCCGGCTATCCCGCTCGTCGTGGAAGTGACCGGCGAGGGCTTCGAGCGACCGGTAAGTAGCGACCCCATCACGATTAAAGTCGTGCAGTAGACATTGGATCGCCTGCCAGGGTCCGGCTTACTGTTGGCTAAGCTTGCGTCACCTATGAGTTATGTCTGTTCGGCCGGGCGTCACCAAGAGGATGCGCATTCCTGATTCCCAGGCTCCGCTCGTGCGCCTAAGCCAACGGAAATAAGACGTGACGCCCAATGCGAAGCACTTTGCAAGTCAACTCTTCCCTGGTATGATAGGACCATCATAGGAGCGGAGTCGACTGGAGCCGACCACCTAATTGGACGAACTCGTGACCACCTAATTCTTAGCAGCAGGCATGGCCAAGCCTGCTGTGGCAGGTTGGAAAGCAGCCTGCATGGAGGGTGCTAATTGCCAAGGAGGGGGTCGCGGGTTCCAATCCCGTCTTCCGTTCCAGGGCGACGTAGCCAAGTGGTTAAGGCAGGGGTCTGCAAAACCCTGATCGGCGGTTCGAATCCGCCCGTCGCCTCCAGTTCTGTTGTTGGCGACATCACAAGCTACCAAGGTGAGCTGGCTGCGCCGAATCTTCCGGGGGCGGAGCGGTCCGCCAGCTCGTTGGCGTGGAACGAAAACCACTTGGGCACAAGCCGCGGCCTTTTATAAGACAACCCCGCCCGGCAACATAGTGTACCAGTGTAGTGGCTTTTTCGGGCTATCGATCGTCGGTGAATCTCAATATCTAGATTCACTCCGCAGAGCCAAGCGGCTTGGCCTGTCGTGGAGAGGCAGAGTCGTGAGCCCTGTGCTTGTGAAGCGGGAGCCGGATAACCCGTTTGATGAACTCGCAGTTGTTGTTATGTCGCCGGACGGTGCTCCAATAGGTTATCTCAGTACAGAGCGAGCAAAAGAGTACCAGACCGCATTGAAATGTATCGAATCCCGGGGTGAAGTCGCTGCGTGTTGGGCCATGCTGTACGGCGGGACCCTTCTAAAACCCAACATCGGAGCCTGGCTTAGCCTCAAGTGGCCTGAGCAAATAAGGTAGACTCATTCGGGTGCCGAGGTGGCGAAATTGGTAGACGCGGCGGACTTAAAATCCGCTGAACCGCCAGGTTCGTGCGGGTTCGAA
>CAZSHQ010000053.1:0-6611 GCA_964606995.1 uncultured Dehalococcoidia bacterium
CGATGAAAATGAGGCTGCCGTGGTCGCGACGGCGGTGCACCCAGCCGGCCAGGCTCACCTCTTGGCTTTCGTGTTCGGCGCGCAACTCGCCGCAGCTATGGGACTTAAGATACGTCTTCATGACAAGCAGAGTTTCGCATGACCCCCACGCCAAAGTCAACGTTGCCGCCCCTCAAGGGCGGTGCTACGATGCCAATGGGTATCATGAGCGACGGAAGTGTCAGCCTGTACGTCCACATCCCCTTTTGCCAGTCCAAGTGCTCCTACTGCGATTTCAACTCCTACGCTGGGCTGGACTCGCTTATCGAGCCCTATGTGGACGCGCTGCTCACCGAGATGTCGCTGTGGCGAGAGCCCACCCAGCACATGAGCGTGACCACCATCTTCCTTGGCGGCGGCACCCCCAGCCTCCTGCCGCTGGCGGAGGTGGAGCGCATCATGACTGCCCTCCGCCAGCGATTCCGCCTGGCCGCCGACGCCGAGGTCTCCTTCGAGGCCAACCCGGGGACAATCGGCTGCCCCTACCTTGAGGGGCTGCGCTCGCTGGGGGTGAACCGCCTGAGCCTGGGCGTGCAGAGCCTTCACGACGACGAGCTGGCCACGCTGGGCCGCATCCACACGGCGGCGGAGGCCCGCGAGGCCTATGATACGGCGCGCCAGACGGGCTTCGACAACGTGAACCTGGACCTGATCTACGGCCTGCCCCGCCAGACAATGACGGCCTGGCAGGACACAGTGAGGGAAGCCATCGTCCTGCGGCCTGACCACCTCTCGCTATACGCCCTGACGGTGGAGGAAGGCACCCCTCTGGCCGACGCTGTGGCCCGCGGTCGCCTGCCCCCGCCCGACGCTGATCTGGCCGCCGACATGTACCTCTGGGCCGAGGATGCGCTGGCGGCCGCCGGCTACCAGCACTACGAGATCTCCAACTGGGCTCTGCCTGATCGCCAGTGCCGCCACAACCTGGCCTACTGGCTGAACGAACCGTATCTCGGACTGGGCGCGGGCGCTCACTCTTGCTTCGGTGGCTTCCGCTTCGCCAACGTCAAGGACCCGCAGCGCTACATCCCGCTGGTGGAACAGAGCGCGAAGGTGGATGGCTGCCCCGCCGAGGGCCTCACTCCCTTCCTGACAGGGCTCGGCCACATCGCCTTCGCCGAGCAGATGACGCCCGCTCGGGCCATGGCCGAGACGGTCGTCCTCGGCCTGCGCTTAGTAGAGGGGCTTTCCCTGGAGGAGTTTCGCCGCCGCTTCGGGCAAGAGCTGATGTCCGTGTACAGCGCTCAGGTGGAGGAACTGGAAGCCCTGGGCCTCCTTGAGCGAGGCGACGGCTGCCTTCGCCTCACGGCCAACGCCCGTCTGCTGGGCAACGAGGCGTTTGTGCGCTTCCTGCCCGACTAGGCCAGCCCGTGCAGCTCCTTCACCGCCGCCAGCAGCGGCTCGATGTCCGGCGCCCCTGCCTGAGGGCCGGAGCCCAGCGGGTCGGGCGCGAAGGGATTGCCCAGCAGCACGTCGAGGCAGGTGCGCACCGACCAGGCGAGCGCCTCGCCCGCATAGCCACCCTCGAGGACAAACAGCAGCCGCCCCTGGCACAGCTCCTCTGCCGCTCCGCGCAGGATGAGGGCCAGCTCATGGTAGCCAGCGCAGCTCAGGTGCATGCTGGCCATGTGATCGCTGAAGTGGGCGTCGAAGCCAGCAGAGACGAGGATGAGCTGGGGCCGGAAGCGATGCAGTATCGGCAGCAGCACCTCCTGAAAGACCTGGCGATACTGGTCATCGCCGCTGCCCATCGGCAGGGGCACGTTCACCGTATAGCCGCGGCCCTCGCCCTCGCCCGCCTCCCTCCAGGAGCCGGTGCCCGGATAGAAGGGGGACTGATGGGTAGAGAAGTAAAGCACGGACGGATCGGCGTAGAAGACATCTTGGCTGCCGTTACCGTGGTGCACATCGAAGTCGACGATGGCCACCCGCTCCAGCCCCCGTCGCACCAGGGCGTGCCTGGCGGCGATGGCCACGTTGTTGAACAAACAGAAGCCCATCGGCCGGTCGGCGGTGGCATGGTGACCGGGCGGCCGCACCAGGCAGAAAGCCGAGCCTATCTTGTCGTTTAGGATAGCATCCGTCGCCTGCAGACAGCCGCCCGCCGCCCGCAGGGCCACCGCATACGATTTGGGGCAGACAGCTGTGTCCGCCTCCAGCCAGCGCCGGCCGGACTCCGTCATCCCGCGCACCCAGCGGATCATCTCCGTATCGTGCACCAACTCCAGGTCGGCCTCGCTGGCATCGACGGCGGGGACAGGGGTGAGAGAAGACAGCAGGCCGCACTCTTCCAGGAGCGCCAGAATGACGCGCAATCGGCGGGAATTCTCCGGATGCTCGCCCGTATCGTGTTCCAGATAGAAGGGGTCGTAGACCCAGCCGACGTGTGGCATAATCGACTCTCTATTCTATGGTAGCAGACGCCTCCCCCACGCCACAACGGCCCTGCCCCGACGGAGACCTTTGTTCCCTCCCTGGCCTATGCTATGATCGGCCACGAGCCGCCTGGCTCGTGCATCCCTCTTGACAGCCATCGTAAGATATAGAACAGATGTACGTCATAGGCACCGCTGGCCACGTCGATCATGGCAAGTCGGCCCTGGTGAAGGCTCTCACCGGCATCGATCCCGACCGCCTCCAGGAGGAGAAGGAGCGGGAGATGACCATCGACCTGGGCTTCGCCTGGCTCAAGCTCCCCAGCGGCCAGGAGGTGAGCATCGTCGATGTCCCCGGCCACGAGCGCTTCATCAAGAACATGCTGGCCGGCGTGGGCGGCATCGACCTGGCCCTGCTGGTCATCGCCGCCGACGAAGGAGTCATGCCCCAGACCCGCGAGCACCTGGCCATCCTCGACCTGTTAGACGTGCGCCGAGGCATCGTGGCTATCTCCAAGACGGATCTGGTGGACAGCGATCTGCTATCCCTGGTGGAAGCCGACGCCGCCGAGGTCATCGCCGATACCGCCCTGGAGGACTCGCCCATCGTGACCTGCTCCGCCGTGACCGGCGAAGGGCTGCCGGAGCTGGTGGAGGCTATCGAGAAAGAGCTCGCCCAGACGCCCCCCAAGCGCGACCTCGGCCGGCCCCGCCTGCCCATCGACCGCGCCTTCACCGTGGCCGGCT
This sequence comes from uncultured Dehalococcoidia bacterium, assembly GCA_964606995.1. Taxonomy (GTDB): domain Bacteria; phylum Chloroflexota; class Dehalococcoidia; order SM23-28-2; family SM23-28-2; genus SM23-28-2. Next base: position 3,162 of record CAZSHQ010000053.1, read on the forward strand.
TCGGCACCGTCGTTACCGGCACCCTCGTCGACGGCTCCTTCAGGACAGGCCAGGAGATAGAGATCGTCCCCGCCGGCCCCAGGTCGCGCATCCGCGGCATGCAGACCCACCAGCACAAGCTAGAAGAGGCTTCGCCCGGCTGCCGCTTAGCTCTGAACTTGGCGGGTATCTCCCCCCGCGATCTGCGGCGGGGCATGGTGGTCACCACCCCTGGATGGCTTCGTCCCACCACAGCCATCGATGTACGCCTGCGAGCGGTGAGCTACCTGCCGCGACCCATCCGCCACAATCTTCAGGTCTCCTTCCACAGCAGCTCCAGCGAAGTGAGCGGCCGCGTTCTCCTCCTGGATCACGACGAACTGGCGGCCAGCCAGACCGCCTGGGCCCAGGTCCGCCTGGAGGAGCCGCTGGCGGCGGCCCCCGGCGACTTCTTCGTCATCCGCTCGCCCAACGACACCCTGGGCGGCGGCAAGGTGGTGGACACCCACGTGCGGCGCCATCGCCGCTTCCATCAGCCCACCCTGGAGACACTGGAGAAGCTGGACCGCGGCTCCCCGGAGGACATGGCGCTGATCGCCCTGTTGCGCCTGGAGCCCTGCGAGGTGAGCCAGCTTGCCCGCCACACAGAGCTGACCCCCGAGCAGGTGCTGGCAGCGGCCGCCGGCCTGGTGGAGAGCGGCCGTGCCCTCGTCCTGGGCGCCCAAGAGCTTGGCCCCGCCTCGCTCCTCTACAGCGCCCAAGGTTTCGCCGATCTCACCGCGCGGGCAAGGGACATCCTCTCGACCTCTCACCGCCAGCGTCCCCTGCGCCGGGGCGTCGCCAGGGAGGAGTTGCGCAGCCGCCTGAGGCTGGAGCCGCGAGCCTTCGACGCCGCCCTGGCTACCTGGGCGGCGCGAGGAGACGTCCGTCAGGAGGCAGGCGCCCTGGCACTGCCGGAACATGCGCCGAGTCTGAGTGCCGCCCAGCAAGCAGCCGCCGACGCCTTCCTTGCTTCTCTTCGGGCCAGGCCTTACGCGCCGTCGACCCAAGGTCTCCCCGACCCCGAGCTCCTGGCCTACCTTGAGGAAAAGGGCCAGATCGTGCGCGTGGCCGACAACATAGCCTTCACCACGGAGACCTATCAAGAGATGACCTCTCGCATTGTGGAGCACCTGAAGGCCCAGGACACCATCACCCTGGCCCAGGTGCGGGACATGTTCGCCACCAGCCGCAAGTATGCCCAGGCCCTCCTGGAGTACCTGGACGAGCAGCGCATCACCCGCCGCGTGGGCGACGAGCGGGTCCTGCGCCGACCGGAGACTACTTAGATGATGGACCTTCGCCATGACTCTCGACTTTGAGCGCCTGGCCAAACAGCTAGACGACCTGGGCCCGCGCCTGAGAGAACGAGCCGAGGAAGCCCAGGCGCGCCTGCCTCAGGCCCTGGACGCCGTCCGTGCCTGGGCTGGCCGGACGGACAGCCTGCGCGAGCGCCTGGAAGCGGCCAGCACCAGTTGGCTTCTGGCCGAACCGCTGGCCGAGCCCATGGACGCCGCCCTCCCTGCTCCTCCGACTCCCGACGAGTACGTCGCGCTGGCCAGCGACGGCTCCCACGTCGATGTGGACCGCCACAGCCCCGTCTCCTGCTACCTCCTGAACCTGGGCCGCGTCCGCATCCGCTACGGCAGCCACCCCGAGGCCGACCTGGCCAGCCAGCCAGAGCTCGCGTTCGAGGACGAACGCCTGGTCCTCAGCGACCGCAGCGACGCCAGCCGCGAGGACGTGCTGTCGGGCAACCTTCTGGCCGCCCTGCGCAGCGTCCGCGAGGTGGAGGCCCTGGCTCGGCTGGCCACCCAGGAGGACAGCGGCCTGCCCACCCTCGCCCTCCTGGACGGCACGCTCGTGCTCTGGGGCCTGGCTCGCAGGGAGCTTCGCGGCGAGATCAAGCGGGTCTTGCTGGACGAGGGCATCATCCGCGCCCTGGATGCCCTCAAGACGCTGGCCGGCCAGAAGCCTATCGCCCTGGCCAGCTACATCAGTCGCCCTGGTGGCAGCGAGCTCGCCCACACTCTGCGCCTGGCCGTCTGTCCCCTCCCCCAGGGCCAGCCGCCCCAGCCCGTCGACTGCCGGCGCTGCCCCCGCGAGGCAGACGACCCCAGGCCCTGCGATGCCGTCGGGCTGACCTCCGACCGCCCGCTATTTGCAGCGCTGCTGAAGCCCGGCCAGCGTAGCGCCGTCTTCCGGCGAACAAACCTGGAGCCCACCTCCATCGAAAGGCAATTCTATGGCCAACACAGCGTGGCCTTCTTCTACCTGCGCATGCCGGAGGGCGTGCCCGACGAGATAGCACGAGTGGAGATGCCTCTGTGGATCGCCCAGAACCAGCAAAAGGTCGGCCTCCTGCACGCCACGCTGATCGACCAGTGCCGCCGTGGGCTGGGCTACCCCCTGGCGATCATGGAGGCCCACGAGCAGGCAGTCATCGGCGGCCCCGAGCGCGAGGCCTTTCGCCGACTGCTGGAGGCCCAGGTCACAGCGGAAGGCCTCTCCGCCGCCCCATCCGGCAAGGCCCTTAGTAAGCGAGCACGCTGGCTATGAACAACAAGGAGTCCTCAGAGATCATCGGCCAGGTAGTGGCGGCGGACATCGCATTCTTCACCGCCCAGAGCCTTGAGCTTCACCGAGCTCCGCCCCTGGGCAGCCTGGTGCAGACCAACGACCCCACCATCTACGTCGTCGTCTGCGATGCCCGCACCGAGAGCATCGAGGGCCGACGGCCCGTCGCCCACCTGTCCGGCGAGACCGACCTGCAGTCCTTCCTCGACGCCAACCCCCACCTCCGCCACCTCCTCCGCACCACCTTCGACGCCGTGGTGGTCGGCCACGGGGAGAGCGCCACCGTCCGCCACTACCTGCCCCCCCATCCTGCCCCCATCTTCGCCCCCCTGCGTCTCTGCCCCCAGGAGGAGGTGGCCCGCTTCAGCCAGAGCCTCGACTTCCTCAAGCTGCTCCTCTCGGCGGCTGCCAACAGCGACGAGGTAGCGGCGGCCTGCCTGCGCCTGGCCAGCGCTGCTCATCCCGATCGCCGCGCCTTCCTGGTGACGGCGGGCAAAGAGCTGGCGCGCCTGCTGGCCAACGAGCCCCATCGCCTCACCGCTATCCTCAGGAGGATCCGACCATGAGTGACCACGACAAGCCCGAATCGCAGACCACGGCAGACCGCCTGGGCCTGGTGGTGGGCGGCTCCCTGGCCGCTGGCCTGGACGTTAGGCTCGATAGCTCTCGCTCGGTGGAGGACATAGCCGTCGGCCGCTACGTGACCATCCAGGGCCAGCGCTCGCGCTTCTTCAGCATTATCACCGACGTCGAGCTGCGCGCTACCAATCGCGACATCCCCTGGTCCCTCCCCGAAGCGACCGACGACTTCGCCCGCGAGGTCATGGCCGGCACGGCCACCTTCGGCAGCCTGCA
>CAZSHQ010000054.1:0-6567 GCA_964606995.1 uncultured Dehalococcoidia bacterium
CGAAGTACTCGCCGGGGCCGCGCAGACGCAGGTCCTCCTCGGCCAGGCGGAAGCCATCGTAGATGGTCTCCATGAGACGCAATCGCTCCTGAGCCTCCTGCGAGGGGTTCTCCGATAGTAAGATGCAGTAGCTCTGGTGCTCGCCACGGCCAACCCGACCGCGAAACTGATGAAGCTGGGACAGCCCGAAGCGGTCGGCTCCCTCCACCAGCATTATAGTGGCATTGGCGACATCGATGCCGACCTCCACAACGGCGGTAGACACCAGAATGTCCAGATCGCCGTCACGGAACGCTCGCATCTCCGCCTCTCGCTCGGCGGAGGGAAGGCGGCCGTGCACCAGGCCCAGGCGCAGGTCGGGAAAGACATCGCGAGCCAGGTGCTCATACTCCTGCACCGCCGCCTTAGCGGCAATGGCCTCCGATTCCTCTACCAGTGGGCAAATAATATAAGCCTGGCGACCCTTGGCCACCTCCTCCCGCGCAAACCCGTAGACCTCGTCCCGCTCGTGAGACAGGGCGCGAATGGTCTTCACCACCTTGCGCCCGGCCGGCATCTCGTCGATGAGGGAGATGTCCAGGTCGCCGTAGACCGTGAGAGCGAGGGTCCTGGGGATAGGCGTGGCGGTCATCACCAGCACATGGGGTGACAGGCCCTTGGCTCGCAGGGCGGCCCGCTGCATGACGCCGAAGCGATGCTGCTCGTCGACCACCACCAGGCCCAGGCGAGGAAAAGCGACCTCAGCCTGGATAAGAGCGTGAGTGCCGATAGCGATGTCCACCTCGCCGCGAGCGATGGCCTCCTGGGCGGCCGCCTTTTCCCTGCCCCGCAGGCTACCGGTGAGAAGGACAACCCGCAGGGGCTTCTCCATGTACGGCGGCTGGAACACGCCGCCATCCAAGATAGGCTCCCGCCCGTCGCCAAGGAGGGCGCAGATAGTGCGGTAGTGCTGCTCGGCCAGGATCTCGGTGGGGGCCATCATCGCCCCCTGACAGCCACTGGCAACAGCAGCCAGGAGGCCAACGGTAGCTACCACCGTCTTGCCGCTGCCAACGTCACCCTGGAGGAGGCGGCTCATGGGCACCTCGCGGCCGATATCGGCTGCCATTTCGCCCATGACCCGCCTCTGCGCCTCGGTGAGCGTGAAGGGAAGGGAGGCTAGGAAGCCATCGAGGGCCCCTTGTGACAGGGCCAACGGGCAGGCCCTGCCGCTCTCCTGCCAGGCCCGGCGGCGCTTGAGAACGCCCAACTGAATGATCAGAAGCTCCTGGAAGGCCAAGCAGCGGCGGGCCATCTGCGCTGTCTCCATGGAGTCAGGGTAGTGCATCTGGCGCAAGGCGTAGGGCAGCGGCCAGAGGCGCAGGCGCTCCTTCAGCTCCGGCGGCATAGGGTCGGGAACACTATCGGCAAAGTTGTCCAGGGCCTCTCTCGCCAAGCGGCGGACGACACGCGGAAAGAGGCCCCCGGTGAGGGGATAGACAGGCACCAGACGAGCGGTGTGGATGAGATCGTCGCTGGTCAGGAACTCGTATTCGGGCGATTCCATCTGTCGCTGGCCGCGATAGACGCTGACCTTGCCACTGAGGGCCACCCGTGCCCCTGACCGAAGCTGGCGGGCGATATAGCGCTGCCCCCACCAGATGACTCGAAGGGTGCCCGTCTCGTCGCCCACGATGGCCTCGGTGCCCTTCAGGCGGCGGCCAATGGTCGTCTCCGCCGCCGACCACACCGTGGCCAGCACTGTCTGCTCCTCGCCCACAACGAGCTGCGATATGGGACGAATGTTGGCAAAGTCATTGTAGCGATAGGGAAAGTGAAAGAGCAAATCGCGGATGGTCTCCACGCCCAGGCGGGCGAAGCGGGACAAGGTAGTCCCGCTCACGCCCTTGAGAGCGGTGATGGGCGAATCGAGGGAAGCTTGCCCGACTGTCTGCACGACGCGCCTGGCCGCAACGGGCCTCGCCCCCTTCTTGGCACCGCTGGCTGCTGGCGATCGGGAGGAAGCAACCGTCTTTGCTCTGACCCTGGGCGATGGCTGAGCGCCAGCAGAGCGATCATCCACGGTCGCCAGAAGTCCCTCCAGCCAGCGGCGGCGCTTTGACGAAGACAAGGAGGCGTAGCCACGAGGGGGAAGGGACCTTATCGCCGCAGCCAGGTGCTGATTCGAGAGTACCACCTGGTCCTGAGAGAAGCGACGCAGATAAGCGTCCAGCCCCCCCAGGACAGCACTATCGGCAAAGCCTTTGGCTCGCTCCAGCTCCAGGACTTTGCGCAGATTGTCTATCACCGCCTCGGCCAACCCCCGCCTACTCTCCTTCCATGACGCCAACGCCTACGAGGCCCGGCCCTCCGTGGGTGCCAATAACAGGCCCGAATCGTATCAGGTGCACCTTGACATTGGGGAAGGCCATCGCCAGCCTCTCCCTGATGCTCTCCGCCTCGTCGGGGGTAGTAGAGTGACCTACGGCAGCAAGTTTTACGTTCTGGTGCCTGATCCCCGACTGGATAATGCGCTCCAGACCGCGCGCCCGCGTGCGCACCCGCTCCTCAGGATAGATCTCTCCTTCGCGCAGCGCGAGAATGGGCTTGACGCTGAGGAGTGCTCCCAGGTAGGCGCGGGCCCGGCCAATGCGGCCGCCGCGGCGCAAATACTCCAGGGTGTCCAGCATGAACAGCACGTGGATCCTCTGAACGGCGCTCTCAGCCGCCGCCTTCACCTCGGCCAGCTTGGCGCCAGCGCGCGCGGCCTCCGCCGCCTCCATGATGGCGAAGCCCATGGCCAGGGAGGTGGCCTGAGAATCGACTATCTCGACGCGCTCGGGCTTGGCTAGCGATTGTCTAGCAGTCTGAGCGGCCTGTACGGTGCCCGAGAGCTTGGCCCCGATGTGGATGGAGACTATGGAATCGACCTCCTTCAGCAACCGCTCGTAGACTTCCTGGAAATCGCCCACCGAGGGGGCAGAGGTAGTGGGCAACTGGCGGCTCTTCACCAGCCGCTCGTAGAACTCTTCAGTGGTGATGTCCACCCCTTCCCGATAGGCCTCATTGCCGAAGATAACCTGCAGGGGCACGATAGTGACACCCAACTCTTCGACCAGCTCTGGCGCCAGGTCAGCGGTGCTGTCAGTCACCATAGCTACTTTACGCGCCAAGCCCTAACCTCCGCTGGGTAGTATACCAACGGCACCTGCGCCGCAAAAGCGCCCCCTGCCAATAGGCAGGCCATCCGTTGGGCTTGACGGGGATGCATGAAACCCGAAATATGGCAGCGGCTGCTATGACTGTTGGCTTAGCTGGGCGACTCTTACTCCGCCGAGACGATGTAGTAGTAGTGGGGCTGGCCGCCGTAGACAACCTCCACGTCGTGCTCAGGATGGCGGCGACGCAGCTCGCGGGCCAGTGTTCGCGCCTCCGCCTCGCGGGTATCGGCGCCATAGTAGAGGGTGATCAGGCTGACTTCCTCCATGGGCAGGTGACCCAGGACAGCCTTCACCGCTGCCTCCGGAGTCTTCCTAGCCACCTTCAGCTCTCCATCGACCACCGCTATGCACTGACCCTCCCGGATGCGCAGGCCGCCAATGCTGGTAGTGCGAATAGCCCGCGTCACCTCCACCGTGCGAACGCCGGCTTTGGCCTCCTCCATACCTTCGACGTTCGCCTCCAGGTCCTCGTCTGGGCTGAAGGCCAGAAGAGCGGCTACCCCTTGTGGCACACTGGTCGTCTTGACAAGGCGCACCTCTTTGCGAGTCATGGAAAGCGTCTGTTCTGCCGCCATGACGATGTTCTTATCGTTGGGCACAAGCACCACACGGTCCGCGGGGCACCGTTCGATGGCTTCCAGGAGCTGGCGAGTACTTGGGTTCATCGTGGGCCCGCCCTCCACGATAGCGGTGGCTCCCATGCTCTGAAACACCCGCTCCATGCCCTCGCCAGCCACCACGACCACCGTGGCAATGTCCACGGGCAGAGCGGCAGCCCTCTGCCGCTGATGCACGGCCAGGAATTCCTCAGCCTGCGCCTGAATGTTGTCCACCTTTATTTGATTAACGGAGCCCAGAGCGGTGCAATAGCTCAGGGCAGCGCCGGGATCGTCGGTGTGGACATGCACCCGCAGCAAGCTCTCGTCCCCCACCACCAGCACCGAATCGCCCAACTTCCCCATCCGCCTCTGGATGTCATCGCTGCGCAGATTGCGACCGTAAACCAGGAACTCCGTGCAGTAGCCATAGAGAGACTCGCCCACCTCGTGCATCTGGCTGGTCACCGTAAGCCAATCGCGCTCGATCTCCTCGGCGGCCACCAGCGGGCCAGCCGGAATCTCCTCCTCGCCCTTGAGGTAGCGCAGGAAGCCCTCAAGCATTACGTAGAGCCCCTGGCCGCCAGCGTCCACTACCCCTGCCTCGGCCAGCACCGGCAGGAGGGTGGGGGTCTTGGCCACCGCCTCGCGGGCCGCCTCGGTGGCCGAAGCCACTACCGCCAGGATGTCCCGCTCATCCCTCTGAGCCTCGCCTTGAGCGGCAGCGGCGGCCTCTCGCATCACGGTGAGAATAGTGCCCTCCACCGGCTCGCTGACAGCTTTGTAGGCAGTAGCCACCGCCTCGACCAGGCCAGCCGCAAGGCCTGCCGCGTCCAGATGCTGGCGCTCCTCGGCGGCGCGGGCCAAGCCGCGAATGATCTGGGATAAGATGACGCCGGAGTTGCCGCGGGCGCCCATCAGGGCTCCCTTGGACATCGCCGCCAACACCGCACCTACGCCATCGCCATCGGCGCGATAGGCCTCCTCGAGGGTGGAGCGCATCGTGAGGTACATGTTGGTGCCGGTGTCGCCGTCCGGTACGGGGAAGACGTTGATGGCGTTGATAGCCTCGACGTGGCGCTCCAGCCAGTCGGTGGCGGCAGCGAACATCGCCCGTAATTCGCTTCCCGACAGTGTACTCAGCACCGATGGTTTGGTCATGGAACGACTCTTCGGAGGGGCTTTCCTTCTAGGACACGGCTACGCAGAATGCCCTCGAGCAGCGTGCCGCGTCACCTTGCTCTTCGTCGACATAGAATGATATGATGCCTGCGTGCTGAATTCTACCCCCGCCCACTGACGGGTGCAAGGGACAGAGGGAGCAAGCTTCGATGGCCAGATGCGCTATCTGCGGCAAGGGAACCATGCACGGACGCAACATCCGCCACAAGCACGCCGGACGGTGGGAGCGACGAGCGCCCAAGACCAACCGCGTCTTTCGGGCTAACGTCCACAAGCGTATGGTGACTATCGACGGCCGCCCGGTGCGAATCGCTATCTGCACCCGCTGCCTGCGCACCCAGCTCAAGGTAGCAGGCTGAGACCCCTACCTCTGCTCGGGAGCTTAGAGTGTCTAGAATGATAGGCCTGCTGGGTATCGTTGGGGCTACAGTGTACGGCGCGGCCTGGATATCGCTGGCAGCCGCCCAACAGTCGCGCAACACCGATGCCTATCTCTGGCTAGCGCTGGTTACCCTGCCGCTGGTAATTGTCGCCGCCATCGGCTACGCTTGGGCGTCAGCCCAGCCACGACTGGGCGGGGCATTGATGATCTTCGGCGGAGCGTTCCTAACCCTGTGGGGGGCCTTTATCAGTATAGACATTGGCCCGGGGTGGTTCTTCGCCGGCCTGGCAGTACTGGTCGGCGGCTTCGGCGTCCTAAAACGACGCGCCCTCACCGCGCGCTGAAGCCCGCCCGCCCCTATCTAGATCGACCGTTCTGCTCGCGCCACGCTCTCCTGAATGCGCGCCATCGCCTTGGCCACACCGTCCGCGTGCTGAAAGACGGCCGAGCCCGCCACCAGCACCCGCGCTCCCGCCTCCACCACCAGGGGCGCCGTCTCGGCCGTGATGCCGCCGTCCACCTCCAGCTCTGCCGCCAGACCCTGCTCGTCCAGCATCCGCCGCAGCCGTCGCATCTTAGGCAAAACGCTACGGAGGAACGCCTGGCCGCCCCAGCCGGGGTTCACCGTCATCAGCAGCACCAGGTCCACCTCCGCCAGCACCTCCTCGATGAGGGCAAGGGGGCTGGCCGGATTGAGGGCGACGCCGCTGCGCACGCCCAGACCCTTGATCATCTGCACCAGGCGATGGAGATGAGCGCTGGCCTCCGGGTGGACAGTGAGGATGCTGGCCCCCGCCTGGGCGAAGGCCTCGATGTGCCGCTCCGGCTCCTCGATCATCAGGTGAACGTCCAGAGGCAGGTCGGTCGTCCGCCGCAGGGCCTCCACCACTAACGGCCCGACGCTGATGTTGGGCACGAAGCGGCCGTCCATGACATCGACGTGGATGTAGTCGGCGCCAGCGGCCGCGACCTCCCGCACCTGCTCCCCCAGGCGAGCGTAATCGGCCGCAAGGACAGACGGAGCCAGCTTGATGCCGTTGATCATAGCCTCGCCCCTTTTAGCCGCCGGCGGGCACGCTTCAGAGCCGCCGCCACCTGCCGCGAGGACGTCCCGCCGTGCACGTCCCTGGCCTCGATGGCCGCGCGCACGTCCAGCTTGAGCACGCCTTCGTCGAACAGAGGCGAGAAGCGGCGGTACTCCTCCAGG
>CAZSHQ010000055.1:0-6474 GCA_964606995.1 uncultured Dehalococcoidia bacterium
GGAGCCATCGCGGCGGCGCCAGCGCTGGCGACGGCTCACCCCGATCATCTTATTGCCGCAATATCCGCAATAGGCCAGCCCCGATAGCAGAAAGAGCGAGGACTGCCGCTTAGTCTTCTCCTGGCGGCGAGAGCTCAGGCGCTCCTGCACCCGCCGAAAGTCATCCCTGGAGATAAGGGCGGGATGGCTGGCCGGGACGCGTACACCGAATCGACTGTAGGTACCCAGATAGGTCCGATTGCGCAGGATATCGCGGACGGTCACCATGCTCCAGAAGCCGTTGCGGTGGGTACGCACCCCCTCCTCGTTGAGGCGACGAGCGACGAGTCGGATCCCCAGACCGTCCCGCAGATAGAGCCGAAAGATGTAGCGCACAACCGAGGCTTCCCCAGGCAGTATCTCCAGACGCCGACGTGGGCCCACTCGATAGCCGAAAGGCGGCCGCCCAAGGACCTCACCTTTCACCGCCTTGCGCCTCATGGCCGCCTGCACCTTCTGTCCCAACCGCTCGTCCTTCTTTTCCGTCCAGAGGGAAAGCAGTGTGGAACCGGGGTCGGCGCCGTCCTCCAGACACATCACCTTCACGCCCAGGCTAACCAGTTGGAAGTAGCGCCTGGCCGCCTCCCACAGCTCGCTCCCCAGGCTGATCAGGGAGGGGATCACGACCATAGTGAATCCACGGTCGGGGCGCTGCTTAAGGAAGTCGATGAGCTGGCGATAGCCAGTACAGTTATCACCGGCCGCGGTGGCATCCAGGAAACTAGCGGCCGCCTCATAGCCATTCTGACGGCAGAAATCCAGGAAGGCGCGGCTCTGCTCAGCCAGTGGCTGGCTGTCGCCTGTCTCCCGGAAGTACCCTACCGCCCTCACGGCTTAGCTCACATACAGAATGCGCTCACAGCTGACGCACTGCACCACGTCCAAGCCGGAGCGAGCCTTTTGCAATACGGTCATGGGCAGGCTAATGCGGCAACCCCCGCACATACCTCGCTCCACCTTGACCACCGCTCTCCCCTGCCGTCTCTCCATCAGATTGTCATAGAGGGCCAATACCCTGCCGTCTATCAGGCCCGACTGCCGCCCTCGTCTCTCCTCCAGCCCGGCTAGCTCGCCTTCCAGCCCCTCCTTCTCGCTCGCCAGCTCCTTCTGCTCCTGCCGCCACCTTTCCTCCACCTCGGCCAGGGATTCCTCCGCCTCTCGTAGAACCGCTTGTCTCTCTTCCCCTCGGACCATGAGGTCCAGAAGCTCATCCTCTCGCCGCCGCAACTGGCCCTTCAGGATGTTCGCCTCCTCCTGCACGCTTGCCAGCTCCTTGGGGTTGCGCACCGTGCCCCCGTAAAGCTTACCTTCCACGTCTGAGAGGCGTGAGCGAAGGTCATCCACCTGCCACTCCAACTCCCGCTGCTGCCTGCTGACGCCTCCAAGGGCATCCCGCCCCTCGTCGACCGCCTGGCGACCGGCGATGAGCTCCTCGCTCTCCCCCAGTTGCTCCTCCACCGCCGCCAGGGCTTCCCTGGCGGCCTCGATAGCCGAATCGATCTCTTGAAGAGCGTAAAGGTCGGCCGCTATCGTCATTGTCAGCGAGGGCATGAGGCTACCGAACCAGGCACGGGGTAGACAATGCTCGCGGCAGGATTATAGACTTAGGGAGAGGCCCCTGACAAGACAACGGCCAATCTGGCGTAGCATTCGATCGCATTTTGGGGACAGATTTTTTATGCAATTTGTCGTAGGCCAGCAGTTGCGCGAGCCCGTGGGCAGCGTCACCCACTACGAGATCAGTGACAGCGAACCCTCACCCCAGAGAGAAGACTCCCTCAGCGAGCTGACGGGTAGCGTCGACCTCATGCGGACAGACAAGGGGATTCTGGTCTCCGTCGCCCTTCATTGCACCATCGTCGGCAGGTGCAGCCGCTGCCTGATCGACATATCCTATCCCCTCACCCTTACCTTCCAAGAGGAATATCTGCCTACGGTGGACGCCTCCACCGGCGCGTCTCTGCCTTTGCCCGCTGACCCCGACGCCTTCCTCATCGACGGTCACCAGGTTCTCGACCTCACAGAGGCCGTGCGCCAGTATCGCCTAACGGCCGAGCCCATGCAGCCCGTGTGCAAGCCCGATTGCCTTGGCCTTTGCCCTCATTGCGGTTATAATCTTAACCAAGGCCCTTGCGGCTGCCCTCGCCAAGAGACCGATGCCCGCTGGGCGGCTCTGGCGGAGTTGGCCGTGAAAATCGAGCAGGAACAGGAGTCCTAGCGTGCCACCACTGCCCAAGAAGAAGTATCCCAAAGCACGACAACGGCAGCGACGTAGCCATATCATGCTCAACCTGCCCCATCTGGTGCCCTGCCCTCAGTGTCACACCCTCCGCCTGCCTCATCGGGCCTGCCCCGTCTGTGGCACCTACCGGGGACGAACGGTGCTAAAGGTAGAGGAGCCGCACCGACTCCCCGGCCAACGCTAGCCTTTCCCGCCTTCACCGCTTTCTGCTATACTTCGCCTGCCCTGCCTGCTGGGCAGTAGACAGGGCCTGGAGTGATAGCGATGGCGTCTAGTCCTTGCCCCGAGGATGGCAGAGCCAGCGCCCAAGCCTGGGTCTTCCCTGGCCAGGGCTCGCAGGAGGTGGGAATGGGCCTCGACCTGTACCAAGCCTTTCCCGTGGCTCGCCGCCTGTTCCAGGAAGCCGACGAAGCGCTTGGCCTGCCCCTCAGCAGTCTCTGCTTTGAGGGGCCCGAGGACACCCTTCGCCAGACAATCAATGCCCAGCCAGCGATCATGACTGTCAGCCTGGCCTGCCTCCAGGCCGCTCTGGACGCGGGCTGCCTCCAGGAACGCCCGGCAGCCTTCATGGCTGGCCACAGCCTGGGCGAGTACACTGCCCTGGTGGCGGCCGGAGCCCTGACCTTCCCCGACGGCCTACGCCTGGTGCGAGAGCGCGGCCGCCTGATGCAGGAGGCAGGCGACAGAGTCCCTGGGACCATGGCGGCGATCATCGGCCTGCCAGAAGACAAAGTGACCGAACTGTGCTACCAGACGCGCGCCGAGGTCTGCAACTTGAACTCGCCTGGGCAAGCGGTCATCGGCGGCACCCTCGACGCCGTCGCGCGCGCCATAGAGGAGGCCAAGGCCCGCGGTGCCCGCCAGGCCATTCGCCTCAACGTCAGCGGCGCCTTCCACTCCTCCCTCATGCGGCCGACCGCCGAGGGCATGGCCGCGGCCATCGCCTGCACGCCCTTCGCCGACGCCCAGGTGCCCATCGTCGCCAACAGTACCGCCCAAGCGATAACCAGCGCCGAGGCCATTAGACGAGAGCTCCTAGAGCAACTCCGGCGGCCCGTCCTCTGGCAGCGCTCGGTGGAGTACATGATCGAAAACGGCGTCACCACCTTCGTGGAGATAGGGCCGGGGCGCGTCCTCACTGCCCTCATCCGCCGCATCGATGGCAGCGCCAATACGGAGAACATCGGCGATGCCCCCTCCATTCGCAGGGAGGCTGAATGTGGTGATCGATCTGACGAGTAGAGTGGCCCTGGTCACCGGCGCTTCCCGCGGCATCGGCCGAGCAGTGGCCCTCAAGCTGGCTGAGTGCGGAGCCAAGATAGTGATAAACTACAACCAGAGCGCCGCCGAGGCGCAGAAGGTGGCCGAACAGATCCGCAGCCAGGGTGGCCAATGCCTGACGGTGCAGGGTGATGTCAGGCTGGCTGCCGATGTGGAGCGAGTCTTCCAGACCGCTCAGCAAAGCTTCGGCAAGGTCGATATATTGGTGAACAACGCCGGCATCAATCGCGATACACTGATACTGCGTATGTCTGAGAACGACTGGGACGAGGTTCTGAGCACCAACCTGCGAGGGGCCTTCCTCTGCACCAAGGCTGCTCTGCGCTCCATGATGCGCCAGCGGTGGGGGCGGATCATCAACATCAGCAGCCTGGCAGGGCTTCTGGGCAACGCTGGCCAGGCCAACTACTCGGCGGCCAAGGCGGGCCTCATTGGCCTGACCAAGGCCGTGGCCCGCGAGATGGGCTCGCGAGGCATCACCGTGAACGCCCTCGCCCCCGGCTTTATCGAGACGGACATGACCAAGGACCTGCCGCAATCGCTGAAGGAGGAGGCCCTCCAGCGCATCGTCCTGGGGCGTCCAGGAACGCCCGAGGATGTAGCTGGGGCGGTAGCCTTTCTGGCCTCCGATGAGGCATCTTACATTACGGGACAGGTGCTGGCCGTGGACGGCGGCCTGGGGATGTAACCCATGGCAGGCAAGAGGCGCAAGGCACGCATCATCGCCCTCAAGGCCCTCTACGAGTCGGACAGCGTGGGCCACAGGGCCGCAGAGATTCTCTCACGCCTCCTGGAGGAAACCCCGGCTCCTGCCGATGTGGTAGCCTTTGCCCAGGAGCTAGTGTCCGGCGTCCTAGATCACCGCCAGGAGATCGACGAGGTGATTAGTCAGAAGGCACCGGCCTGGCCCCTCGATCAGGTGGCAGTCATCGACCGCAACATCCTGAGGCTTGCCATCTATGAGATCTTGATTGATAATAGGGTGCCAGTGCGGGCTGCCATTAACGAGGCGGTGGAGCTGGCCAAATCCTTCGGCGGAGAAAGCTCCCCCAAGTTTGTAAACGGCGTCTTGGGCTCAGTGAGCATCATGACGACTAGTTAAAGGGCAACACCAGGAGGTGAGTCGTGGCCACTGTTTTCGAAAAAGTGCGAAAGATCATCGCCGAACAGTTGGGCGCCGACGAGGCCAACATAACCCCCAAGACTTCCTTTGTCGAGGATCTCAACGCCGACTCCCTGGACCTGGTGGAGCTCATCATGTCCCTGGAGGAGGAGTTCGGCCAGGGAAGCAAAGGGTTCGAGATCTCTGACGAGGACGCCGAGAAGATCGTCACCGTCCAGGATGCCGTGAACTACATCCTGGAGCACGGCATCGCTGAGGACGAGCCCGGCTGAGGCTAGCCAGAGCGAACTAGACTGCCCTCAGCTTACCCCAGGAGCCAGGGGCCGCGCCTGGCTCCTTTATCGTATATAATGAGTAATACCGTTCGATTCCTTCACTCGAAGTGGCAGCGAGAGCATGGACTTTTTCGGCGTTGGCCTACCTGAGATCATCCTCATTATGGTGCTGGCTCTCATCGTGGTTGGCCCTCAGCGTCTTCCCGAGCTGGCCGCCCAGCTCGCTCGCCTGGTGCGCCAGGCCCGTCGTTACGCTGGCCAGGTCACCAGCCAGCTCAAGTACGAGCTGGGCGACCTCACTCAGGAGTACGATACCCTGCGCCAGGAGGTGCAGCAGCTTCGGGATGAGTTGCGCCAGCAGGCCAAGCCCCTTCAGAAGGAGCTAGACGCCGCCAGAGCCGACCTCAAGGCAGCCAGGGACTCGGTAGACAAGACTGCCGCCAAGGAAGAGCAGCCCCAGGAGAAGGCCAAGCCACCCTCCGAGGGGGAAAGCTAGCACCCCCTGAGCCCGCCCCTTCGCCTCAACCATGAGCGCCAGACCGATCACCACCGACGAGCCCACCAGGGAGCCCGAAGACGAGGCCAAGAGCGGCAAATACATGACAATAATGGGCCACCTTCAGGAGCTCCGCTATCGCCTCATCGTCTCGGCCCTCTCCGTCGTTGCCACCACTGGCGCTTCCATCTATTTCGCCGGCCGCATGCTCAACTTCCTCAAGAAGCCCGCTGAGGACCGCAGCGACGCGTTCTTCCTGATATTCACCGAACCCATGGAGGGCCTGGTTGCCCACTTCCGTATCGCCCTTATGGCTGGCATCACCTTTGCCATGCCCATGCTCATCTACCAGGCGCTGATGTTCGTCACCCCCGCCCTGACTGGCAAGGAGAAGCGCTGGGTGTACTCCATCGTCTTCGCCGCCACCCTGGCCTTCGCCGCCGGCGTGGCCTTCGCCTTCTACGTCGCCCTGCCGCCGGCCCTTGGCTTCCTTCTCAACTACCCCGAAGACGTCGCCGAGCCCCATATCAAGCTCGGCAGCTACGTCGACTTTGTGACCCGCCTCCTTCTCTGGACGGGCATCGTCTTCGAGACGCCTCTCCTGATCATGGGCCTCGCCCGCTTCGGTGTGGTCAGCTCCCGCCAGCTTCTGCGCTTCTGGCGCTATGCCATCGTCGGCGCCTTCGTCCTGGCGGCCATCGTCACCCCCAGCATCGACCCCGTCACCCAGTCGCTCGTGGCCGGCCCGATCATCGTCCTCTACGGGGCGGGCGTTGTCCTCGCCCGCCTGGTGGAGCCGCGGCGGAGGTAGCCGAGCGCATTTGACGACCTTGCCCCTTCGTGCTAATATCAGTCGAAAGGTTGTTCTTGGCCGCCCCTTTCAGGGTGCGGACAATTGTGTATTTGGGGAGTGCTTTACCGTTTACGGCTTAGAAAATGTCCGCTCTCGCAGAGCTCTACGACAAGATAGCCGTCTGCCCCGACTGTGACCTGAGCCGCAGCCGCAATCGGGCTGTCC